>CAZKAQ010000060.1:0-21456 GCA_964550655.1 uncultured Granulosicoccaceae bacterium | reverse complement strand
TCTCAGGCGATCGGGCGACCTGTTTAGCGATAATGACTCTGGACGCCGAATCCTCCTGAATAATGCAGGCTAGGGAATCTGCGCGGCAGAAGTCCGCGCAGCCAGAACGTGACATGGCGTTATTCATGTGCAACGCACCGGGATCGATAAAAACGCTCCGTACAGGGCGTGCTCGCATTGGGTGGTGCCTTCCGCGCAATCTCCTGGTTACTACGAATCAGTGCCAGCCAGTAACGCCGGGCCCGTCGCACGCACCAGAACAAAAGTACAATGTCTATGAAGCAACTCACATTACCTTTCCAAAATCCAGCAAAATTCTCATTTGTAATGTTGACTACAACACTAAATGCTATGCTCATCCAAGCATGTCCATAAACATGGGTTGAACAGTCAACTCCTAGCGTACATTACGGCAACTTGTCACGACACTTGCATTATGTTTGTCATGACATTAAAATAATTATTTGTCATGACGCTATATGACTATACAGGGCTGAGTGCATGAAGCGCCTGCCTACACTCTGATCGTCGCATTGCCCCAAATACGCACGATCAGGTTGCCCGTTAAAACTATAAAGGGATAGCTAATGCATAAAGTAATTTTCAATTTGACCTGCATCAGCTCGTTGATGCCATCAATCGCCAGTCTGGTGCGAACGGAACGCTCGCCATCAGCAAAAGCATGCATGGCGCTTTTCCTGTCTGGCCTTGTCATTCTGGCAACCCTGTTCATTGCTACAGGAGTAAAGAATGCTTTGGCACCCGGCGGCAGCCATGACTTCCAGTGGACGCCTTCTAAAGATATCGTTGACGGTGTAAATCCGTATCGTGATTTCATCACCTGGCAGGAACAGGGTAACGACGGCGTTCCTGCCCACTTCCTCAACCAGTCACCGAGCTACCCTGCCTCCACCTACATTCTGTTGTCACCATTCACGCACTTTGAGTGGGAAACTGCAAAAACTCTATGGCTGATGGCCAACCTGACATTTATCGGTTTGCTGCTACTGGGTATGCAAAAAGTTTTTCCTGTCAGTAGCCCGACAGTGCTCGCGCTGCTGGTCTTGTCTTTCCTGCTTGCATCACCGCTTCGAATCAGTCTAGGTGCCGGACAACATAACTTTATCAGCCTGGCCGCTTTTATCTGGGCCTACTACTTTGCCCACAATGGCAAAAATAAAACCTTATCCGGTCTGCTGTTATCTGTTGCATGGATAAAATACTCGCTGACATTCCCGCTAACCCTGATTTTTCTCAGACGCGGAACACTCAAGCCCGTTATTATTGCGGCAGCTGTGCACGCCATTCTGACTTGTATCGCTGCATGGCGTATTAATATGCTGCCCCATGAATTCTTTTTCAGCTCTGTGCAGGTAGTATTGATGGGTGATGGAGCCGGGTTCCTGAATCTGATTGCACTATCCATGAACATGCAGCTGCCATTGCCGATACCACTTACTTTTATAAGTCTTGCAAGCGTTGCGGTAGTGCTTCTTCTTTACCGAAATAGTACAGCTGATCCGATATTGGTCTTGGCTTTCCTTGGCTTGTTTTCGTGCGCAGTATTTTATCATCACGGTTATGATTTCGTGGTTCTATTGATGTGTGCATGGCTACTGGCGCAGGGCAAACTGCAGGGCATGATTAAATACTCCACCATCTGTCTGCTGGGTTTTGCCTGGTTAGGTCAATGGCTGGGTAAGGAACTGGCCCTTGGCAGTGTGCCGCAGATGTGCATTGACGGGTTGCTTGTTATGGTTTTCTACTACACCGTGTTTCTCTATGCACGGGCGCTACACCAGCCACGCGTGGTACTTAAACCTGCTACTGCAATCTCGTTTTAAACACGAACTGAATTGACAACAAGCGCCGGGACTCCCGGCGCTTTTACAATACGCCAAAGTCATATAGAGATCGCGTGTCAGTCAGCCGGTTAGTAGTGGTAAACTGTTCCCTCAAACTTCATTTACAGCCACGCCGATAGCTGTCAGGGAAATGGTCAATGCTCGTCAATCCACTGGTTAACCATACCGAGTTTCCACCTGTTACCGAGGCTGCTAACTGGATTGCCGACCGCGTTTTTCCAGACGATCTGCCGCTTATTAATGTTTCACAGGCCGTACCCGGCTACGCTACCAGCGACAAAGTACTTGAGCACATCGCACAGGTGGTGCATGAACCGGATGTCAGCAAATACGGTCACGTGCTCGGTCAGCCGGAACTGCGTGAAGCCTATGCCAGTTACCTTGCAACCGATCTTGTCAGTGACACAAACAGCATTAGCGCGTCCAACATCTCTATAACTGCCGGATGTAACCAGGCATTTCATGTAGCGATGACCGCGCTGGTCAATCCGGGGGATGAAGTACTACTGCCCACTCCATGGTATTTCAACCACAAGATGTCGCTCGACATGTTGGGTATTAAAACAGTAGCGCTACCCTGCTCTTCACAGGCACAGCTGGTTCCTGATCCTGAGGTTGCTGCAAAGCTTATTACCAACAAGACTCGCGCTATCGTTTTAATTACGCCAAACAACCCGACCGGTCAGGAGTACCCGCCGTCAACAGTCAACGCATTCTACGAACTCTGTAAACAGCGTGGCATAGCCCTGGTGCTCGATGAAACCTACCGGGACTTTCGAGAAGACACATCGACTCCCGCCCACCATGTGTTCGACGATCCGCAATGGCCGGCAACAGCGATACATCTATACAGCTTTTCCAAAGCCTACGCGCTCGCAGGTTATCGAGTAGGTGCAATAACCGCAGCAGTTGATTTCCAGACTGAAGTTACCAAGGTTCTGGATTGTGTTTCCATCTGCGCACCACAGTTGTCACAGCAGGCGGCATTGTTCGCATTGGGTCATGCACAGGACTGGCGGCAGGAAAAATGTAAAAGTATGCACCAGCGCGCCGCAGCATTCAGCGATGCCCTCAAAAGCCACAATCACGGTTACCAGATCACGGCAATGGGCGCCTACTTTGCCTATCTGGAACATCCGTTTGACCTGCCAGCCAGGCAGTTGGCTCGCTTTCTATCTGATGAGGCTAACCTCCTGGCACTTCCCGGCGAGATGTTCGGCCCCGATCAAGAGAAGCACCTCAGATTTGCGTTTGCCAATGTCTCAGCCGAAATAATGCCGGAAATCGCACACAGACTTGCGATGTACCGCCCGCAAGACCAGGGTAATTCTTGATTCTTCCTGGATAATTTACAGATTATTTCAATTAAATCAATTAATTAGAAAATTCTCCAGTTATAATACTTGTCAACCTCAAACGAGGCCAGCAGTATTCATTTTAGCTCAAGGGGCCACGGCTCCAGCAAAACAGGATAATTTATTATGCTCGGTACAATTATTTCAGCGGTTCTTGGCGGTGGTGGCGGTCTTCTGGGCGGTAATTTACTCGGCATGCTCGGCAATATGGGCGCTGAGAACGGCAATATAATCAGCGCAATCTCCGGAATAGTTGGAGGCGGTGCTATCGGAGGGCTAATGGGCCGCGGCGGCGACGCAGCGGCGGCGGGAGATGCAGCGGCAAGTGGCTCTATTAATCCCAAGCAAATCATCGGTGGCCTACTTGGTGGCGCCGGCGCCGGTGCAGTCGGTAGTGGTGCACTGGGTTTACTGGGTATGTAAGGTCTAACAGACCAACGTTACAGAAAAAAACGCGGCCAACTGCCGCGTTTTTTTTGTCTGCTATTTATACCAATCACTCGAAAGTGATTTCATCCTGACCGACTCACCAGGCAAAAACTCACGCAGGTTTCCATTGCCGCTGCACCGGCACATGAACTTCTATTTCATCTTGCACGCGAATCAAACCTTCTCGTTCGACCCACGCAGTAACACCGCGGCAATGCATAGCATTTTTCACAAATAACTTACCGCTACCGGGGTAGTGCTTATCGATGATATCCGCCGGATACTTACAGGGTTCATTTTCAACATCAATAACCAAAGCCGCACCCCCGCTAAATAACAATCTGGATGCCGGTGGTACATGGGTAAAATCCGGTATGCCGTCAACACACAAATTGGCCCCCAGCCATTCTGGTTGAATCAGTGCAATGTTCATCGCTTCCGCAATCTTCTGTAACTCTTCTGCAGATACAATAGATATCTGTCGCGTATTCCTGATAACAGTACCGGATTGATATTGTTTTTTTACTCTGACACAGGCTTGACGTGTAAGCCCGGTATGTGAGTCACCTTCGAACCCGGCAAACGATACATTCACAGCGTCACTTGGAGTTGTTGATATATCTTTCTGTTTATCAGTATGGATACACAAAGACTTTACTACGCCTCTGTATTTTGAATCTTCTATTACTGTCATATCCGGCTCCTGCAAACCTGTGTTAACGCAGCACGCTATCCGCTGTCCCGTACTGTAAAGCGCACCATCACCTCTGCTTCTACAAATTCATCCTGTCCGCCATCTCCAATACCAAAATCTCTGCGATTTATAGGAAATTCCGCACTTCCTATGCCCTCCTCGAGCCACAAATCAAACTCGACTACGTTCGATATATCTCTGATGGTTAGCTCACCAGTCACCAGGTAATTTGAGTCCCCTGTTTGCTCAAAACCGGTTGATTGAAAAGTCGCATGCGGAAACTCTTTTGATCCAAACCAGTTTCTTGTAACCATGGTTGAATCAAGCTGTGTGTCATTCGAATTAACTGATCCTGTCATAACCGTGGCACTCAAAGAAGAAGATTCCGGTGCCTGCTTGTCAATGGAAAGCTCAACCTCCACATCGGTAAACTCACCAACAACAAGGTTGCCCGATTGAACTGCTGTAAAGCCGACAGTCGCTGCCACCAGGGTTTGATCGGCAGAAGAGTTACCGGAAGTTTCCGCCACAAGATCCGTAGCCGTGTCTTTACCCGCTGTTTGCACTTTCTGATTATTGACAGTAACAGTTAGAAACAGGCCTGCGGCTACAGCCAGCAGCACACCTGCCACAATACCGTGACCAAGATCACCGGACCTTCGATGAAAATCGGAGATCACCATACGCGAAATCAACCGATCTTTACGAATCCACTGATGGAACAATGCCGCTGACGTATGCAGTACTACCAAAAATATTATGGTATTACCCAGCCATAAGTGTGTAAGGGCCGCCTGCTCGGCAACTATCTCGCGCTCTGGCAGAGCAGTGAAGTATGAAATATGCGGCCACGGAACAATGCCGAACAAGAGCGTCTGAATATTTAAAGGTGATGCAGATACCATCACCCATCCGCTAACAGGGATGACTACCATCAACAGATACAAAGCCATGTGTGCAAGATGCGACGCCGCCTTTGCAAACCGACTGGTGCCTTGCGGCAGTGTCGGCGGCTTGTGTGTGAAACGCCAGATTAATCTGAACGACGCCAGCAAAAGCACCGTAATTCCGGCCGATTTGTGCCATTGCGTTACGGTGTAACGAAGCGGATCACTGACTTCCAGATGGGTCATATACTTACCCATTGCAAGCAAAGCCAGAATCAAAACAGCGATCAGCCAGTGAAGACTGATCGCTACAGAGTTATAACGCTGCAGCTCTTTCACGAAGTACCTTGTTTTATGTATCTGAACACTATGTATACGTGTTTACTGAGCCGCGAACATTTCAGCCTGTACTTCAAGTTTGACTTCATCACTAACGAATGGCACCGAACCACCCAGATCCCAGTCCGAGCGCTTCAGCCCGCCAACAGCAGATATTCCAACAACCGGTTTTTTCGCTATCGGGTGTTCTATCGCTGCATTAACGGTGACTTTTAAAACTACCGGACTGGTGACGTCCTTAACGGTCAGGTCGCCAGCCACGTTGTATGTGCCATCATCATTTGCCGTCACTTCAGTACTGCTAAAATTTAAAGTTGGGTATTTGGCCGTATCAAACCACTTTTCACCGGTAATGTGTTCATGCCAAATGTCTGATCCGGTAACCACACTGTTCGCAACAATTTCCATAGTAACTGTTGTATTGGCAGGCTCGGCAGTATCAAGATCCATAGACAGAGTAAATTCATCAAACTGAAGCACCGGGTTTGACAGACCTAAGTGATTGTACTGGAAGTTAATATAAGCGTGAGTGGGGTCTACATTATAGGTACCGGATGGAACCGCAGAAAAATCAGCAGCAGCGGCTGTACCGGAGAACAGAAAAGAACAAAAAATCAAAGCAGAGTTTTTCATAGGGCTACCTGTTTTTATATTGGAAGATTTCGTGCTGATACGACATCGAAGTTTTGGGACGGTTCCGTGGAGGATCCGGGTCAGGTGATCACCGACGGAGCAGCAAGTCTCACGACAAAGTGCAAAGCCTTGATTTATGTGCCCGGCAACCGACCAAATCAGCTTCAGTATACCTGACTATCTACACTTGCCTATCTACACTTGCAACTACTCAGATACCAATACAAGAGCGCTAAGTATTCTCTGTTGGTGTCCGGGCTGGCATCTGGCGGTAGATCTGATGCGCCAGCGCTTCATTGCCACCTGAGATATCTATTCTCGTTAACCCGCACTGCTCAAAATCGACCCGCAGGCTCAAAGGCAGAGGATTCTCGTAACCAAGGCCGGAGATGCCAGTGCCCTCGCTATTGGTACCGGGCCGACAATAGCGGCTTTTGGATTCGGCAAGTTTAATGAGAGCCGGTAAAGACTCTGCGTGAACCACAACAGACTGGTTTTTTCCTACAATTAGATTGCCTTTAAGCATCATGGGTCTCCGACTCAGACGAAGACTTAATCAAAGCCACACTAACAAGTCACTAGAGACTGTCCCGGATTGTGATCAAAGTCACGCTGCAAGACAACATTGAAGGATATTGGATGGTTCACTACTTCGAGTGTTTACAGCGGGACGCTATGGCTCGGTTGACACCAGACTATTGAAAATCCACCCTCTGGTGCCAGAGTCAGAGGCAATAACTTCGATCCAGCTACCCGATCGATCAATCTCAGCCAACTCTATACCGCGCCCGACCGTCGTAACAATCCCAAAGCTCGTGCCGGGCCCCTCGCGCAGATTTACCAGCGTCGTGTCGACATAAAGTCGGTTGCCTGCGGGTAATACGGGTGGGGATGAAGTACCAATAACGACAGGCTGTAACACCCGCTCTTCAAATGTGATCACGGAAAAGCCACTTTCCGTCTGACTCGCATCAGTGTCACTTTCTATACTAAAGGTTTGGGCGACGGGTAGCTCTGTATCTGCCGTTTCTGTGACTGAAGAGGAGCCTGCGGTATCGACACCGGACTCTGAGGTATCGGCGACTTGCTCTGCGCCACTGGCGGGTATTCCAGCAGACTGTGTGTAACTGGCAGACTGATTTTCCGTCTGACTCTCATCGGTATCACTTTCTATACTAAAAGTTTGGGCGACTGGTAGCTCTGTATCTGCTGCCTCTGTGACTGAAGCGGAGCCGGCAGGATCGGCACTGACAGACTTTGTGTCACTTTCGGACTGTGAGTAAGTGGCAGCCAGCCGACCGAAACTATCCTGATCAATGCCGTTGCCAAATGTAAAGTAAGCCACCGCAGCAAGTCCGGCCAGCACTGCAGCACCACGTCCCCAGCTACCGAAAGCTGAGACTATCTCTTCTTCGTCATCATCGGGTCCGAGTAACAGTCTGCCGCCGGCAGCCTTTATCTGCTGGTTGTGCATTTGCACAAAAATCACACCCACAGCAATAGCCATAGGCCAGACTATTACAAACGCCACGATACTGAGCTCGGTAAAGAACAAAACCGCCAATATCAGGGTCAGGAATACAGCCGCAGCCATACTCGTGTAGGCAAGACCGAGCGGACCGAAAATTATTGTCGCGAATAACTGCGTAGGGAGGGATTTCAACATTGCAAAGCTCTATATGCCTTTCTGGTAAACAACGTCCCCGACATCAGGCGCCACTGCACAGAACTTTCACTCCGTAATGACGCGGTTGCGGGAAGACACTTAACCTTGTTAATCATCACCATATGTCGACAGATGCAAAATTTTCTTTATAGGCCACCAGGAGCTTGCGCGGCAGAACCTCTGCTACTGCGATCGCGCCCTGACGGTGTGCCAAGGCGACAATAATTATCGATCATTTTCGTTACGTATGAATAACTATGTGCCTCAAATGATCGTAAAAACGCCCTCGCCATGGCACGCTCTCGCTACGCAGACTTCTGCCGCGCAAGCTCCTGGTCGACAATTACACTTAACTATTTGTATTCAAATGATAATTATCAAAAATCGGGCCAGTAAAAAAACATCGCTGATACGCCGGCGAAATGCCGATCCCGACGACTATTCCACTTGTATCGCTGACTTCCAGCGTTTAGGGTGGGAAAAAATGGAGGCGCACTGAATGCTGTACCGATTTCTCACTGTTTTGTTGTTGCTTGCACCGCTCACGGCAGGCGCGGTGTACTTCCCGGCGGGCATAGACTGGACCCATCCATCGCAAAGCCGATTTGTACAATCGCTTTATCTGAACATGCTCGGGCGGGCGCCAAACGCCTCGGAAACACAACGTGCTGTTCAAACACTACGCCGTCGTGACAACCGTGACGCTCGTCTGCAGACCTTTGAGACCTTATTACAGTCCTCAGAGTACAAGCGAATATTCAGGGAATCAGACATATCGTGGCAGGTATTTCAGGCACCCGACTACAACTACAATCAAGGCAGAGACCTCGTCCGCTACCAGGCGGCACAAACAAAGCCGCGAGGCTTCACTCAAGTGCCTCACGGCGGCAGTGGTTTTTCTGAAGGTATTGCCAGAAGTATTGCCGGCTACTACGACGCTTTTTGCTATCGCGGCAAACCCTGTACAGATAACCCCGAACTTGCGCGAGCCGGCAACGCTAAATTAAATGCGAACCCGCAATCGAGAACGTCAGTCAGCAATGTACACGCCTGTGCCGATGAATCTGCTCTAAATACACAATACAAATGGGTAGCGATTAACGGCACAACCTACCCGCGTGGTATTGATCAGGAAACAATCTGTCTTCAGGACGCCTACTTCGAAGCCAGTCAACTCAATCTTGTACGCTATGAATGCGACACCGGCTACACCAACTGCCGTCGCAACCGAGCTCTGGATTTAAACGCCAGTAGATACGGTACCGATAATGACGGTTATCCGGCTTTCTTTTTTCGTGACGGATCACGTCTTGCGTTAATAGAAAATGATCACTTCCGGGAACAGGCAACCGATCCGCTACTGGCCAATAATGCACACGCCTGCGCAGACGCATCTCAAACCAACAGCCGCTTCACCTGGCAGAGCACCAGCCGCAGTAGTATATCCAAAGGCATCGGCACCACTATTGTCTGCATGGAGCAACACTACTATGAAATCCAAAGACGACTACTGCGACGTTACAACTGCGACACCGGTTATACCAATTGCCGACCTGACCCGAGAAACAATCTAACTGCCACAAACAGCACACGCATCAAGGGCAATCCGGCACTGGTATTTTCTAATGGCACCACGCTGACACTTACATCGCGGTCTGTGGATTCAGCCGTACCTTCAAACAGAACTAACAGAAGCAGCACAACAACTAACAACGAAGTACCTCAACGCACGAATCCGGAACCACGGGTACGCACAGACACTAACGTACAAAGGCGCGCAGCCAACGGCTCTGAATGCGCTGATTCAAAAAGACGCCTCAGCCAGTTCAGATGGAAAAGCCAGGGACTGTCCAGTTGGCCGGACGGAATTGATGGCAGGATCATCTGCCTGAATGACTCCTACTACGAAGTGACCGAGTCAGTCCTGCGCAACTACAGCTGCCAAAAAAACTACACCAACTGCATTGCAAACTCGGCCAAAAACGTCAGCGTAAAAACCCGAAGTGAGGACGGCACAAGCTGGACTTTAAGCAACGGTGATGAAGTAACCCTGATCAGCAGGTAATCCCGCTATACAAAGCCGGCATGTAGCCTGATGCATCAGCGTCGGACACTCCGCTATAATAAGGGATGCCGGAAGTTCCTCCAGCGTCCCTTCAGACCACGCGAATCCCTGATTCATGCTGACATTTACCAACCTGTGCATTCGGCGGGGCCCACGGGTTCTGATAGACGAAAGCTCCTTCACCATACACCGCAGCCACAAAGTTGGCATCACCGGGGCTAACGGCACAGGTAAAACCAGCCTGTTTGAATTGATTCTCGGAGAAATCTCAGCTGATACCGGTGACTTTGATATTCCGTCAAATCTGACCATCGCACATGTTGCACAAGAGGTAGAAGCCACCGACAGAAACGCTGTCGACTTTGTTATTGACGGTGATCAGGAATTACGCCAACTACAACACCAGCTCGAACAGACAGACACAGACGGTATCAGGCAGGCAGAGTTACACGCAGCGATTGAAGTCGCCGGCGGATACAGCGCAGATGCCAGAGCCTCCACACTGCTAAGCGGTCTTGGCTTCAGTAAAGAACAACTTAAGCAAGCGGTACAGAGTTTTTCAGGTGGCTGGCGGATGCGACTTAATCTGGCTCAGGCGCTGATGTGTCGATCAGATGTTCTGCTACTTGATGAACCCACCAACCATCTTGATCTCGACGCGGTGATCTGGCTTGAGGCATGGTTAAAAAGATATGAAGGAACCTTGCTGTTAATTTCGCACGATCGAGAGTTTCTCGATAACGTCGTGACTGAAATAGCGCACATAGAACATCAGAACCTGCGTTTGTATGCCGGCAACTATTCACAGTTTGAAAGAATACGCGCAGAGCATTTATCAGCACAACAATCAGCATTCGAAAAACAACAGCGTGAAATCTCTCATATGAATGATTTCGTCAGACGCTTTCGTGCCAAAGCCACCAAAGCCAAACAAGCACAAAGCCGTATAAAAGCACTGGAAAGACTCGAAACTATTGCCCCGGCACACGTTGATTCGCCTTTCAGCTTTACCTTCAAAGAACCACATAAATTACCCGAACCACTGCTGCGAATAAAAGATGCATCTGTGGGCTATACCGACACCGCGCTGTTGAGCAATATTAAACTGGAGTTGCACAAGGACGCACGCATCGGACTGCTCGGCCCCAACGGTGCCGGTAAATCCACACTGATTAAAATGCTCGCAGGCGAGCTCAACGCCATGAGCGGTGACTTTCATTTTGCCAAAGAATTGAAGCTTGCCTACTTTGCACAGCATCAGCTCGACCAACTTCACCTGAATGAAACACCACTTGATCACATGCAACAGCTTGACCCTAAAGCCACTGAAGGTGATCTGCGTAATTTTCTCGGTGGATTCGGCTTTCAGGGAGACCGGGTGTTCGATCAGGTTGAGCCTTTTTCAGGTGGTGAAAAAGCCAGACTGGTACTAGCCATGCTCGTCTATCAACGCCCTAACCTGCTGTTACTTGATGAACCGAGTAACCACCTTGATATTGAAATGCGCCACGCACTAACGGTAGCACTGCAGGACTTTCAAGGCGGGATCGTACTCATCTCACATGACAGGCATCTGTTAAAGATGGCGTGTGACAGCCTGGTACTGGTCAACGACGGCACTGTCAGCGAGTTCGACGGAGATTTAGACAGCTATCCGAGTTGGCTGCAAAACAGAAACAAGCCATCGTTTTCAAAAAGTAACAGCCATACCACAACAACTATTAAAGAGTCACAATCAAGCTCGGCAAAATCAGATAAAGATCGAAAAAGACAGGAAGCACAGAACCGCCAGCGGCTGGCCCCGCTAAAGAAAGAAGTCGACTCACTTGAAAAACAAATTGACAGACTGCGCGGCAAGCAACAGGAACTTCAGGCACTGCTTGCAGATGAACAGATGTATACCGATGAGAAAAAGGAAGATCTTAAAGACCTGCTATGGAAGCAGGCTGAACTGGTGAAGTCCCTTGAATCTGCTGAAGAAGAGTGGATGGAAAAAGCGGATGAGCTCGAACAGGGTATGCAGCAGAGTATTGACGGATAGTGTGTCTATCCAGTCCTGCAGTTGCGGGAAAAAAAGCGGATCGCAATAGCTACCCGGGCAGGCACCTCGAAAAATTCATGAGATCTAAGAAGCAACAGAATATTTATACTGTAAAATAAGACGAACCTCATCAGAAAACACCACAAAATGTTGACTGCTGCAGCGACGATGACGTAACGTCATCAGTAAAATGAGGCTATGCATTCAAGCGGAGAAAACTCATGGCGGGCGGATGGTCGCGCGACGGCGCAGTGCAGGAACAGATAGACGCAAGTGTGGCAGATGCAGTCAAGCAGGCCCGCAATCGCCTGCCCAAAGGTGAGAGTGCGACTCATTGCGACGAGTGCGAAAAAGAAATTCCCCAAGCGCGACGTGATGCGGTACCCGGTGTAAGACTATGTGTAGCTTGCCAGTCAGAGGTCGATGAGGCCGAACAGGCATCTGCAATGTACAATCGCCGCGGCAGTAAAGACAGTCAACTCAGGTAGACAAAGTTATTGCAAATCGGTTTTTATAACCCTTCAGGCAAAGCGGTCAAAAAGTTTCCTTTTATAAATGATTGGGCGCACAATTAAGCCTCCGGTCCCGACTGCATATACACCCGGCCTCAATAGTGGGTCGTGCGGGAAGTTCGGTAACAGACTTTTCACAGCTACAGTTGTCAGAGCAAGGCGAAAAAATGTAGGCATAGCAGGGCCTACGTCGAACCAATTCTTGATCAACTTGGTTAACGCAGCTATGGCAGCTGTGGCGAAGCAAAGTGTTACCGAACCTTCCAAACGACCCACTCTAGCGCAAGCGACATAAACAATGACTGATAACACCGCCCCCCCAAACGATGTACCGCTGCGAGTCCGGCAGGTTGAAACTGAAGGGCGCAAGTTTGCAGAGAAGTATCTGTTTCCTCAAATGCAAAAAGCCTATGACGAGGGTACTGATCCCGACTACGCGCTTTTTGCATTGATGGAATGCATATCGCGTATTGTTCAGGCGCGACACGGCGGCAATCTTAAGTCTGCGGCCGATGACCTTGAGCACATGGCACGTAGCTATGCCGAAAGCTGGCGTGTTTGGGCAGACAACGAAAATAATAGCTAAAAGCTGGTGCGGGGTATAAGTCAGGGGCAAGATCACTGATGTAATGCTGGTGGATACGCTTGAAGCTTATCCACCCTACCCGAGCCTGATTACCCTGGCTGAGACTTATCAGGCCACCAATCAGGAATTCCCAAGCACTTTAACAAGCGACTCTTCAAACTCTACCGCTTGTGTTGGATTAAAACCCGTATGAGCTTCTACCAGCTCCCCTTCACGGTTGATAATCACACTGCTGGGCAAGCCTCGCACTCCAAACTGATCGGCCAATGCTCCATCAATATCAAAACCGATTGTAAACTCAGCTGCAAACTCTTCAGCAAACAGCCGAGCAAGATCCAGGTCCTGATCAAGCGAGACCGCAATCACCTGCAAACCCTGCTCGCTATATTTTGCACGCATCTCGTTCATCCACGGGAAAGACTGACGGCAAGGTATACACCAGCTGGCCCAAAAGTCGAGATAGATGACTTTACCTTTGTACTCAGAGCTGACAAACATTCCATCATCTGTTGTTACCGAAAACGATATAGAATCTGACTCCGGTTCAGGCTCGGGTTCCGGTTCTTTGCCACACGCGGCTAACATAAGCGCTGCGACCAGCACCAGTGAGCGATATATTGCACGCGACAACAGATTTTTACGCTTAAACACTTTTGATAGCCTCTTTTTCCTGGTGGTTGTTTTCAATCCAGTCACACCGACTTGCGCGAATCCGCAACTCCGGCCACTACTATACCGTAAGCTCGCAACGTCATCACCATTGACGTTAGCATTAGAACACCGATGGAGTATTACTCACACAGGCAGTGCTCTGAGGTGAGTTTTCAAGCTTTATTGCATCGGACAATTGAGAAGCTTCAATAGTTCTCCAGCCGCTCAACAATACGATATTTTTAACTCCCGGCAATCGCACCACTACCTTCAATAAAAACGTACTGTCACGGCGGGTTTGCAGTAGCCTTACCCGAACACTGCGCACAGAGCACCTTTTGAATAAACTCACCAGATACCTTGCAAGCCTGCCAGACAACACACGAGGCGCTGTAACCCTGCTGATGGCGGCGGCGGGTTTCAGTGTGATGGCACTGCTGATCAAGCTGGCAGGCTCCGCTTTGCATGTTACGCAGGTGATTTTTGTCCGCCAGCTCATCATTCTTGCAATCATGGCACCGGGACTTCGAAAAAATTTTCCCGCAGCGATAAAAACCAAACAGCCGTTAATGCACCTGGCTCGCGTGTCAGCTGCGTTGGTCGCTATGCTGTTCGGCTTCACAGCGGTAATAAATATGCCGCTTGCCGATGCAACAGCTATTGGTTTTGCAAAAAGTCTGTTTGTTACTATCTTCGCAATTTTTCTACTCAAAGAATCCGTTGGCATTCGCAGATGGAGCGCTACGCTACTCGGCTTCGTCGGCGTTATGGTCATGCTACAACCCGGATCAGAAGGCTTTAACATCTATGGACTGTACGCAGCGATAGCTGCAGTGGCTGCGGGACTTGTCATGGTATTGTTGAGAATAATGTCAAGATCTGACTCACCATCCTGTCTGATGTTCTATCAGGTAGTCGGTGTGACAATAGCACTTGCCATACCTGCATTTATTTATTGGCAGCCTCCAACACTGACACAATGGACATTGATATTCGGCGTCGGAATCACCGGCTACCTCTCACAGTTGTGCAATATATACGCTTACAAGTTTGGAGAGGCATCTCTGCTCGCACCGCTTGAATACACTCGAATTCTCTACGCAACATTGATTGGCCTGGTGGTCTTCGGCGACCTGCCTGGAATAAACACACTGATTGGTGCCACTATTGTAATTCTTGCTTCAGCCTATACGCTCCACCGGGAAAGACAGTTAGATAAAAATCGAACCTGAATCCCGAACTTCTACCAAATGTTTGATCAACACCTGTGACACTCTGCGAACATTTGACACAGTCAGATAGAGAACTGCACAAATACAGCAACCATCGGGACAGCAATACAACGGGCCAGCAATACGCCAGAGAGCTGAAAATCGTGTTTTTCAACACGTAGTTGCGCATAATAGCCCTGCCAGCAACCGACAATAACCCACCAGAGACATCCGGAGAATTCAAACATGCCTGCCTACGCCGTTGTAAGAGCCACAATAACAGATGCAGAAAGATTTAAGGACTATGTTGCCGCTACACCCGCACTGCTGGAAAAATACGGCGCCAGGTTTCTTGCTCGAGGCGGCGACGTTGTTACCCTGGAGGGGGAAGAAGAAAATCGTCGCATCGTTCTGATTGAATATCCTTCTAAAGAAAAGGCGCTTGAGTTCTATCATTCAGATGAATATGCAAGCCTGCTGCAAATAATGCAGGAATCCGGAACCCGCGATTTTATATTGGTAGACGGCATTTAGTCCGCAACATATTCTGAGCAAAGCACGGATCAACCATGAGCGATACACAAGACAATCAACAGAAACTAATGGATGCTATTTACTGGCATGGTATCCCTACCCTTTTCAGGTGCAACCATGATCATGATCCCGCTAATGCAGATATTGGTCTGATAGGCGTACCTCACAGCACAGGTAACGGTACTACTCAACGGGATCAACATCTCGGACCACGTGCTGTACGCAATTTATCTGCAATAGGCAGACGCGTTCACAATGAATTCCAAATCGATCCCTGGCAGCGTTGCAGAATAAACGACCTTGGCGACGTGCCAATGACACACGGCAATAACAACGAAAAAACCATTGAGATAATTACCGACTACTACAAAGCAGTTGCCAGTGCAAACTGTAAACCGGTCTCTATCGGTGGTGATCACTCCATTACAGGGGGCATTCTACAGGGAATTGCGGGCTCCCACTCAAAACTGACTAACGGTGAGAAAGCCTGCCTGTTACACCTTGATGCTCACACAGATGCATTTCATAACGTTGATCACTTTATGGGTGCCGTAAAGTCGGCCGCACACTGGGCGAGCTATCTGGTCAAAGGCGGACATGTTGATCCGGAACATTCGATACAGCTTGGCATTCGCGGCAATGTCAGAACCCTGGACTGGCTCGATACCAGCTACGATCTCGGCTATACCGTGATCACCAAACCTGAATATGATCAGATGGGTGCCGATACAGTCATTGAAACCATCGACCGAGTAATCGGCGACAGGCCGCTATACATCACTTTTGACCTCGACTGTCTCGACCCGACGGTGGCACCCGGTGTGTCAAATATTGAAGCTGGCATTGAAGGTTTTGGCATGGATCAGGTAAGAAAAATACTGCAATCCGTGCGCGGCAAGCGTGTCATTGGTGGTGATGTGGTTTGTTTGATGCCAACAGTAGATACACCCAACCAGATCACAAGCTACCGGGCAATGGCTGTGATGTTTGAGATGATCAGCCTGATAGCGGATCAACACCAATAGCAGCGGAAATGGAGACCACAAAATGAGTACTGCCGCTAAAATTGCAACCTGTTCGTATTGCGAAACCCGGGTGGTATTTTCCCTGTCTGGTGACAGTCGCCATGAACTGGTTTGCAGCTCCTGCGGCGCGCCACTGGAAAACACAAAACTTGTACATCAAAGCCCTGCTCCGGCCGCGGCTGCGAAAACACTATTTAACGCGCCGCAAAAAAAGCCCACAGAAGACAAACAAAGAGACGAAAAAAAACACGAAGAAAAATATCGTAGAAAGCGCCGTGATTCAGAAGAATACAAAAAACACAGAAAATACAAATCCCGTGATTCTGAAGACAGGAAATGGAGTAAAGAAGACGACGATCTAGCGAAAAAGTATAAAAAAAGAAAATACCACGAACGAAAAAAATCAAACAAAAAACGGCGTGGGCTGGTCTATTGGGTTCGCGAAATCATTGACGAAATTACTGATTTCTTTGATTAGCAACATTGAAACAACTGCCAAACAACCCGAAAATATAAGCGCGCCAATGAGCCATATAAGACAAACCATAAAAGGTAGTGCCGGATACATCACGCTCGACAGACCGAAAGCCCTGAATTCCCTTACGCACGATATGATTGCCGACTTCCACAAGGCATTAATGTCGCACGAATCTGACAACAACGTAGACGTCATTGTGGTTCGCTCAAGCAATGAACGTGCATTTTGTGCCGGTGGTGATATGAAATCTACCCGCTTGCTGGCGCTCGATGAAAAATGGCAGGAGCTACAGCTATTCTTCGAACAGGAATACGCATTAAACCTGCACATTGCACAGTGCAGCAAACCCTATATTTCACTCGTCAATGGTATCGCCATGGGTGGTGGCCTGGGACTAAGCGTGCACGGCAATCTAATGGTGGTATCTGAAACAACCAGGCTTGCCATGCCTGAAACAGCGATCGGTTTTTTCCCTGATGTAGGCGGTTCATACTTTCTGAATGGTTTGGCATACGATGCAGGACAATGGCTGTCTTTAAGCGGTATTCCGACTACGGGTATTGAAGCGGTGACGGTTGGACTTGCCACTCACTACGTACATTCAAGCCACTGGAATACTCTGTCCACTGCCATTGAACAGACCGGTACCGATGCACTAGACGATGTATTAAAAAAACTAACCGAATCATCACATGATCCGGATTTTAACCAGACAGAATTTAAACAGCGACTGGAACACCGACGTCACTGGTTCAGCGCCTCAACACACGAGGAACTCCTCCGCCGCCTGCAGACAGCCAGTGAAAGCCCCGTTGAGACCACAGTGAGCCAGGATGCTGCAGATCTACTCAAACGTATTCAAAAAATGTCGCCCCATGCCATGAATATAACGCGACAATTACTCAAGGATGCAAAAGGTCAGGATCTGTCTGCCTGTTTGCAACTGGAACTGCAGGCCGCCGCTAAAGCCGTCCGACACCCGGATTTTGTTGAAGGTATCAGAGCAGTACTGGTAGACAAAGACTCAGCCACCTGGAGTGATACATAGTGATTAGAATTTCCACAACGGATTCTTTAACGGCTGTTCCAGAGGTACCAGCCAGTTAACCGCCAGTTCGTCGCGGGACACACTGGTCAGATCGAGATCCGGCTTAAAGTAGGTTTGCCTGTCGCGTCCGTTCAAAGAACATTCTGACTTCACGGTTACACTTACATCGGTATAGCCTTTCTGCATCCACTCCTGCTCAAGAAACTGACCAAACTGCCAGACCATATCCGGTATACAGGTCATCTTGCGCAGTTGCTTGGCGTTTAGATACTTCTTCGGGTTAACAGCCCAGGTGTTGCCATCTGCCTTTACCATAAACACGGCACTGCCTCGCTTTGAGCGTAGTTTCATACGCCAGCTGAAACGATGTCCGTCTTCAGTCCAGGCGACGTTACCGGGAATAAACCAGTTTCGAAACGGCACCACAGTCTGGACAACCAGCCAGACTGTCATGGCAGCCACAATAAACACCCGTTTTGCCGTCACATCATTTGACTGACTAACAGCCGCTGCGGACACGGGTTGCACCACCGGGTTTTCAGCAGTCACATCGTTAGCTGAATCGACAGCAGATTTTCTGCGCAGAAACTTATCGCGAAACTTCAACGGCCAGTCAGGACTAAAAAACAGAAAGCTCGCAAACCAGGTAAACCATGGAAATATACCAATATTAAATACCGTGTGGTTTACCAGATGAAATACGCCGTACACCGCCAGAACCCAGGGCCTTGCCCATCGAAAAAACAGCAGTGGCCCACCCACCAGATGCAGTGCAATCGCGCCATACGCACCCAGTGCAATTCCCGCATCACCCGTTAGCCAGGTAAAAAAGGGCGGGAAGTCATCACGCAGCGCGTGCATCCATATACGCAATGGCTCAAGGTTAAGCCAATCCGCGTTCAGCTTCACGATGCCGGCAATAATTAAAATGATTTCCAGTTGCAGCAACAGAAGAACGATGGTCCAGCGCGGGATTGTTGGTGACGCAATTTTACCGCTGCGGCGCGCATCAACAGACCACTTGCAATTTGCCGGTATGAACAACATTAATATACAAAACAGAATCACCATATAATAATGATTCAGATACAAAGCCTGATCGAGAAAAAAGTTGTAGGTAAAACCGCAGGTGAAAACAAACAGTGCCAACCGATAGCGATAACCAATTGTGATTGCAAGCGCACAAAATGCCATAATGACCCAGTGCACCCATAAACCAATACCGGGCCACGGCACCACCCATTCAAAGTGGTGGTACTTGAATAACATATCTGGCTCAAGGTATCGGCAGGTCGGGCAAAGCGCCAGGTTATTTACGCTGTTAAACAGCAGCAGCGCCCCGAACCCTATGCGAAAAATGGCGATCGAGCTTGCATCTACTGATTTGAACAATGACTGGAAAAGCGAATTCATGTGGTTCGAACTTGGAAATTCCCTACTTTATGGTTGCAGTTGGCGCGGATGCAAAAGTATCCCCGGTAAGAGGTTAACTACTTGACTGATAAGCTAACAGACAGCATCCAAAGCAGCACCTCATCGCAGTCAGATGAAGTGGCTATAGTGTACGACGGAGAGTGCCCGTTTTGCCAACAATATACACAGTTATTGCGTGTGCGCGCGAGTGCCGGCAAGGTGCGCCTGATCGACGCGCGCAGCGACGACCCGCTGGTTAGCACGATTGTAGAGCGCGGTTTTAATCTCGATCAAGGCATGATTGTCATCATCGCAGAACGTTTTTACCATGGTGCGGCGGCAATGCAAGTGCTGGCCATGCTCAGCACACGCTCAGGCTGGTTCAATCGATTTAATTATTTTGTATTTCGCTCTAAAACCGTATCTACCGTTTTGTATCCGTTTCTGCGCGCCGGGCGTAATCTTGTGTTGCGGATACTGGGGCACAAACCTATTCATACGTCGTAGTGCAGTGAAGCGGATGGTATCGCCCATTCGCATCCTGGCGAGAAATCCTCAAAGGTCAGGACCCTGAACTACAACAACAGTATCTGGTCTGGCTATACGGCATGAACTCTGTGTTTTATATCAATAGTTGCGCAAGCTCGCCACTGGCATCGAGCGCCATCAGATCCTCGTCACCACCAATGGGTTGGTCATTAATCAATATCTGGGGCACTTTCTTGCGCCCGCAGCGGCGCAACATCTCAGCGCGCTCAAGCGGCATCAGATCAATGAGATATTCGGTGTAATCGATTTGCCTCGCATCCAATAGTTGTCGTGCAGCCAGGCAATGCCGACAGAAACTGGTGCCGTAGATTTCAACTTTTGCTGCCAATTTTTACCTCAGAACCTGAATCATCAATTTTCAGCTCAGCTATCCATATCTGTGCTCGGAAGCAGAGTATTAAAGAATGTTGCATAGGTCAGTACAGCGCCCTGCTGTCCACCAAGGTTATTGAATGCCTCCACAACCTGATCAAGGCATTCCCGATTGTCCGGCGCTTCAGAGAGGCGACGCAAAGTGGAAAGTAACGGTTCAATACTGGCAGGGTCCAGATTAGTTTCCAACATTCGAATAGTGGTACTGACCTGCTCTTGTGTGATCTGCGATTCACGGTTAACTGCATTAAGCTGACCGAAACCTTCCTCCCTGATGCGCTGCTGCACAGTACTGACAAACTTCGCAAAAGTCACTGCATCCGGCAGATCGACAAACAATTTGATCAGGGCTTCGCGATTTACTTCACTCAGGAAATACATCATTGATCCGTCTACCACCGGCTCGGGATTTAACACCGACAGGACGACGGATAATTCCTCGTTGGCAAACTGACTTTTGATCCGATATTCGATCATGTCGTCCACCAGTTCGAATTCACGGGTTCCGCGGTCGGGATGTTCCTGAACAATTCTGTTGGTCATCGCGTCGAAGTTGTCTTATTTATTTTTAAGTATTCGACAACACTTTAGTCGTAATAAATCAGCTGAACAAACTATTTTTTTCTGGCAAATCCGGATTAAAGGAGAAAGCCCCTGATCATAAATTCAGCAGAGAACATTCTCACCTCTTTATATATTGCCAGACTTTGCAAAGAGTTACAGGTCTGCTAAGCAGGCTCTGGTGTAGCTTTCGACTTTTTATTTTTCATGCTGCAAAAGCACGAAACTCTGATATTAGCGTCTGCTCTTGCCAGTGCAAAGTCACGTCGCGGCTTGAGCATTCTCGCTTCTCTTTGCTTTCCCTGCTTCTGGTAACACTCGTACAAACCCGCTAATGCCCAGACATTATCCGGATGCTGGTTGGAGCGAATAACTTTATCGTTCAGTCCGAGATCCGCTTCATAGGTAGAGGCCGCTTCATCTATATGGCCCTGCTCCAGAAGTAATGCCCCCAGTGCGTGCCGCGACGGCATCATCCAGCCCCACGGCTCATCGTAAGGCAGGTTATCTTCACAACGTACGGCCTTTCTGAGGTGTTCGAA
>CAZKAQ010000059.1:14324-21492 GCA_964550655.1 uncultured Granulosicoccaceae bacterium | reverse complement strand
CGACCCGAGGTAGATGTGCTGGTAGTGCGTGAGAGGATTTGTGCTTTTGTCGCCGATGGCCTTTGACCTCGGTCGAGTCAGATTCCGTCTCTGGATTAAGCTCTGCTAGCAGCTCCGCTTCGTTGAACAGTTGGAACTGATCAGGATTGAACTTCTCAGAGCTTCTACCAAAGCGCTGAGCCAATAGCGCACGCAGGCGTTCTTCCAATTGACGAATCTTATCGTCTCTTTTAACCAGTGATTTATCACGATGGGCAAGTGTTTTGTCTTTACGCGATAAAGTGCTCTGCAGTGAATCGATTTCACGTTGCTGCTTTTTCAGCAACGCAATCAATGCGTCAGGATCTGTCGGTAAGGTCGTTGGTAGCCCGTCCATGGGCTGACATTATAGCGTTTCTATATCCTCTGCGGAATGGGTAAACGTTAATGATCGATGCGGACGCATCCCGTTGAGGTTATAGCCGTCGAGTAGATGATCAAGTTGTTCAGCAGATAACTCAATGCCGTCATCAGTAAACCAGTCCGGCCATTGAAAGCGTTGTCGTTCTAAACGTTTATACAACAACCAGTAGCCGTTGAGATGCCAAATAAGTAGTTTTATCTTATCTCGCCCACGATTGATAAACAGATACAATGATCGGTCTGATGGATCACGGTGAAGTTGGCTTGAGACAATGGTGGCGAGCCCATCTATCTGTTTACGCATATCGACCGGATGACGATAGACAAAAATATGTTCCGGCGTCCAACGATCACTATTCATACCGGCTCCGTTGTGTGGATTGTTAACGTGATCGAAGTGCCGACCTGCACGGTGATGGCGGGTGGTATTGATACCACGGATGCGGGTTTTGTTGCACGTGAAGTCACCACCCGTGTGAAATCTGAAGGTGTTTCACTAGTACTGAGCGCTTTTGATCTATGGATTGTGCTGCGCCAACGTTGAAACGTCGACATCGCCAAATCCTGCTGTTCGCAAAACTGCTCCATTGAATCATTACTGCAATCGAACCGCTCTACCAATTCACTCCACTGCTCAACAGTCTTTCTTGCTCGCCGTGTACGCATTGTCTTACTCCGTTATTATCGGGAGCGAAGACTCTCGGCAATGTGGCTGCATTTCTCAATACTGTTGCACATCGTGCGCTTACTTTGATCGCGCCAAGTATCTTTGAGCTGTGCATTTTTTATCTATGCGAAGTTGATAGCCAGTGTGTCAACGGAACATTAAATCAATGCGATTCTGAAAAGTAAGCGCTCACGTTACTGCAGCCCTCCGAACAATACGCTCAAAGTATCGATGGGCGATACTGTCCATCGATAAAAACAGTTTGTCACTCGCAGCTAGATGTTCGGCTATCGAATTCGATAACAACGCCCGGTACTAAAGCACCGTTGCTAATTACGTTGGTGAATCGAACCTCCGCTACCGAGCCACCTTGGCCGTAGTCCCAGAGTGTACCGGAAAGGCCAATCTCAACCGGCTTGCCAACTAACGACCTAACCTCAGCAGGCGTCATGCCGAGCTCCACATACGCTTGGATTC
The DNA here is from genome assembly GCA_964550655.1 of uncultured Granulosicoccaceae bacterium. Lineage (GTDB taxonomy): Bacteria > Pseudomonadota > Gammaproteobacteria > Granulosicoccales > Granulosicoccaceae. The sequence continues at coordinate 19,946 of CAZKAQ010000059.1, read as the reverse complement.
TAATGCCAGCATCTACACACAATGGCACCTCATCAGTTCTATCTGATCCCGGTGCTTCAAGGGCTAATGCATATGCTGCTTCGATGAAGGCATCTTCATCATTATCGCAACTATCAGTGTTTGTATCCCACTCTGATACAACTCCTGGTGACAGCGCACCATCTACCAAAGCGGCACTAAATCGTACCTCTGGCACACTCCCACCCCAGCCATACTCCCAAAAGGTTCCAGACACATCAATTTCGAGTGGCTTACCCACAAGCGACCTAACTTCTACAGGTGTCATACCAATTTCTAGTGATGATTGAATTCTCGCTCCTGCTTCGAGGCAGAACGGCGTGGCATTTGTAAAGTTAGTATTTTTAAACGTTTAAGAGATCGCTGTAAGAATATCACTGGTAAAGCCCAGACACCTCAATTCAGCTTAGCGCAGTACTTAAGAGTCTGACGTCAACGCAACCTGGCAGCCAATTCACTCGCAGTCGGTGCATAGTAATCCTGCGCCCTCCTCGGATCACGCCACCCCATTACGGCGCAGAGTTCCATCAGATCATACGTCTTTGCATGGACGAAGCGACTAGCCGCTTCGTGCCGACTATCGTGAAAATGCAGATCTTTTATCTTCAACTTGTCTCGTACCTTTCTATAGATAGCATCAACCGATTCAGATCTAACTCTGAATACTCTTTTTCCTTCCCCTGGAAGTGATTTAATAATCTCGATTGCTTTAGGGCTTAGCGGCACATCGCGTTCATCACCATTTTTGGTTTTTTCCAGATGAAGGTAGTAGTCATCAAGGAATAACTGATCCTGTTCAAGCGTGGTCATTTCAGAACACCGCATGCCAGTTTCAATCCCCAATAGCCAAACCAACCCTACTTCTTGTGTTTTGGTCTTACACGCCTGATGTACTTTAAACTCAGCACACATGGCCTCCTCTTCTTCTGCAGAGATTCTTCTTTTCCTTGGTTTACTGTTTTTCGGTTTATCCACTAGTTCCGTCGGATTATGAGCCATCCAACGCCATTTACGACACATCCGGCAAACCTGCACCAGCACTCCAAGCTCACGCCGGATGGAAGGGTCTTTTGGTCCCCTGGCACGCTCACTCTCAATCCAGTCCTCAAAATCTTCATAGGAAAGAGCGGCCAATTTGATACGTGCAATTTCATCGAGCTTCAGCTTTTTAAGACGAGTATCCTCCCACTTGGCGCTCTTCTTTCGAGGGGAAACCTCCAGCCGATATCGGTCCATCGCTTCACCAAACGTACGAGTGAGATCGACGCCACCGCGTGATGCCTTCAGAACAATCTCTCGTTCATACTGGCGTGCAGCTGCAGCTGTATCGAAGGTTTTCGAACCGAGCCGTTTTCCTTTGTAAATCGGATCGACCCGGTACCGAACTTTGCCGCTCTGTGTAATGTATTTAGTGGGCTTTGCCATGACCTCAAACCCCCGAAAATTTCGCAGGTTTTTCGCACGTTTCTGTCAAAACGTGGCAAAAGATACATGGACAAAAAAAGACAGACAACCCTAAGTGTCTGTATTGGCAGGATATTTCCACTTCTGTCCGGAACTCCCGGACACGGGATGGTACCGAGGGGGAGAATCGAACTCCCAAGGTTATTCACCGGCGGATTTTGAATCCGCTGCGTCTACCAATTCCGCCACCCCGGCACAGACCGCAGATTGTAAGAGACAACGCTGTTCAGGTAAAGGATCAGATAAATCCCTGAAGCTCCGGCCCTGCTGGTATGCCGAGCAATTCCTGCACGGCTATGCTGGTGGCGATCAGGCGGTTGTCTGCGCTGCCGGGCATCATCAGTTGTAGTCCTGTGGGCAGGCCATCGACCGGTAGGGGGATACTGGTTGAGCACATGCCAAATAGATTGGCGGGCATGGTGTTTCTGGATGATTGCTTTGCTCTTTCTGCCACTGTTTCAGATTGCTCTATGTCTTGCAGTGTGGGCGGCAGCATCAGGCTGGTGGGGCTGATCCATGCATCTGTTTCAACGCACTTGTTTGTGGCAAGTTTTTGCAGTACGCGCTGACGTTTTTTGGCGCATACGTACTCGTGTGCCTGGACTTCTAAACCAAGTGCGGCTCGTGCGCCGGTGACGGGATCCATGCCGGGTAGTGCTTCTTTAAAACCTTCTGCGGTTAATGCATCAATGATTTCCGGACCCATAATAGCGGGCATTATAGTGGCGCGTTCTGTGGACTCCGGGAAGTCTACTTCTGTCAGTAGTACGCCTGCGTTTTTTAGTTGAACTTTTGCAGCGTCAAATGCCTGTTGTACTTCTGTGTCGAGATCATCAAGGAACAGTTGTTGTGGTATGCCGAATCGTAAACCGTTAAGTGAAACCTTCTCTACAGCCGACTGGTGAGTCACACAGTTATTGATGATTTGTGCGTCTGCAGCGCTGCGGCAAAGCGGGCCTATTGAATCGAAAGTTTCACTTAAGGGAAACACACCATCTGTTGGCCAAAGACCTACTGTGGTTTTTAAACCGGTGATACCGTTGTAGCACGCTGGAATACGGATTGAACCACCTGTGTCAGACCCGAGTGCAAAACCACACAGCCCTGAGGCTACTGCGACTGCTGAACCACTTGATGAGCCACCGGGTATACGATGTTGTTGATTATCCCATGGGTTGCGCGGTGTGCCGCGCGATGTGTTAATACCTGTTGGGCCTAAAGCAAACTCTACCGTTTTAGTTTTGCCGACAATGATACAACCGGCTGCACGCAGTGTTTTAATCAGGCTGCCTTCAGCAAACAACAGATGATCTGCCTGGTAGTTTGAACCGTGTGTGGTTGGCATGCCGTCAACGGCGATAATGTCTTTTACCGCAACCGTGACTCCCATTAGTGGCCCGAGATCAGTACCATTGGCTCGTAACTGATCCAGTGCGCTTGCAGTTTGCATGGCGCGCTCGCTATCTACACATTCAAAAGCCTGTAGTACGAGGTCGAGCTTTGCGATGCGAGAAAGGGTCGCACGGGTGGCTGTTTCTATGGTGAATTTTCCGGCTCTTAAACCTTGCGCAAAAACCGCCAACCCGTCGGCGAAGTAATCTGTTTCGAGCTGGCTCAATGCTATACCTCAGCGGCGGATAGTACAGCTGCAAGATTGTCACTTAAAACATCTGACAGGTATCCACCTTCCTGTACAAACACAGTCGGTAAGCCAAAGTCTGCTATGGCTTTGCCTGTTTGCTTAAAGCCATCCGTGGTAACACTTAAACCGCGCAACGGGTCGGACTCTGATGCATCGAGACCCAGTGCGATAAATAATACCTCCGGATCAAACTGTTCTATGCGTTTGCGCGCAGTTTCTATTGCGGCAATGAATCCGTCATCACCGGTGCCGATTGTCAGCGGCAGATTAAGATTATAGCCCTTGCCTTCTTCGAGGCCTGTCTCATTGGCATGGCCCCAGAAAAAAGGATAAAAGTGATTAGGGTTCGCATGCACTGAAACCGTCAATACATCAGCACGCTTATAAAATATGCCTTGTGTGCCATTGCCGTGGTGAACATCAACATCGAGTATGGCAACACGTTTATTATTTTTGCGCGCCTGTTCGGCGGCAATAGCAACGTTGTTTAAAAAACAAAATCCACCTGCGGTATCTGCATAGGCGTGATGACCAGGCGGCCTGCATAAAGCGTAGGCAAAGCGCTCACCTTCAAGTACCTGCTGCGTTGCTGTTAAGGCGCTATTGGCAGAGCCACATGCGGCAGTATAAGTGTGCGACCCAAGCGGGCATGCGGTATCTGCCATATGCCAGCCGGCGCGGCCGACAATACTCTCGGGGTAATTGGCTGGCTGATGAAGCGGATGTATATTGGCAATAACTTCACCGCCGGAGTCACCCAGCGCCTGCCACTGCCGATGTGCGCTCGATAGAAATTCGAGGTAGCGTTCTGTGTGCACTGCATGTATTGGTGCAGCACCGAAATCTTCGGGTGCAGTGATAGTGAATCCGCATTGATTAACACCGGCCAAGAGTCGCTCGGCGCGTTCCGGTTGTTCTGTGCTTTTGTGTATCTGCCCGCGGACCAGAAAAAAGCCCGGGTCATGACGGTGATGCCCTGCATCGAATACGACGTTCATCCAGCCTCCGCGAAAGTGATCTTCGGGTGGATTATGTCACACGCGTCAGGGGAGTTATCGGGCAATAGACAGGGCAACACCATCAGGTGATGCTGTTGCCCGAGCGAGGCAACTAGCCGGGCTTTTTGGAGTCTTTGCGGGCGCGACGGTTGTATTCGCGCTGAATCAATCCCTCGAGAAACTTGGTCACCGTGATGTCATCGTCCTGCGCCATTTTGAGCGTAAGGATTTTTGTTTCAGGTGTGACGCGGAGTTCGATTTTTTGAGTCTTTTCTCTGACTAATTTTGGCATTTTGGCGTGTTTTTGTTAATAGCTGCCCTAGCGGAGGCGCTTTGATGTAGTATGTCATGACGACACCTGTCTCGCAACGACAAAAATGCAGTACAAAGTGCACAGTTTTGAGTCGAGTCACAAATAGTCACAGATATATTTGTCAAATCACTATATTCTCTGCTCTACAGGTGAGGCGAACGCATCACCACTGACCGGCACAGAGCCCCTGATACATGAATAATTTCCTGACGGAACGACTAATTTCACTACAAGAAGTGGCACTTATGGCTTTTGCCGTGTTCCTGCTTGCCGCGGCTCCTGGCAGCGATGTAGAGACTGAAGTAGCGCAACAACCGGTTAACGTGGTCATCCCGGCAGATGAGAACGAAGAAGTTCAGCTAAACGAAGCTTGATCTCGCCCGGATTTCAACCAGCGCGGTGGTCAGCCCGTGCTTTCGTAGCTGACCGACTCCACAATGTAGACCGTCTTGCCACCAGGCGCATCGACGGTTACCTCGTCACCCTCCTCCTGCTTTAACAAAGCTCTTGCTACGATTGAATCAACACTGATCCAGTGTTTGGACGGATCTATCTCATCCGGTCCGACAATTCGAACCGTTGACTCGTTACCGTGCTCATCAGACAGATGGATAAGAGCGCCGAAGAAGATCTTCGTAAGATCCGATGGCGGCTCTCTAACGACCTTTAATACCGCCAGCCGTTTTTGTAAGTAGCGTATCCGCCGATCTATCTCGCGCAGTTCCTTCTTGCGATAAATGTATTCTGCGTTCTCTGACCGGTCTCCTTCAGCCGCTGCTGCTGTGACAGCTTCGGTAACCCCTTTGCGCCTGACCCATAACGCCTTCAGTTCTTTTTGCAGTACTTCAAAGCCACCCGCTGTGATAAGCGCGGTTGATGGTTTGGCTGGTGGTCTGTAGCGGCTCACAGGGCGGTATTTTTTCGGGGTTGGGTTTTTTTATTTTACTACAGGTGTCAGCAGTTCGTAAAAATCGTAACGAAGGTGATGTTTGTCAGAGACGTTATCGGGAACATCAAATACGGCACGAGAAAGATTGGCGTAATCATATGGAATACATTCACTTTAATCCTGTTAAACATGGGTATGTGTCTGCACCTTGCTTAATGGGTGAGGCCTGGGTTTTATGACGTTAAGTGGGGGGATGTGGCGCCTGAGAATATATGTCGGCTTGATTTTGAGTAGAGAT
>CAZKAQ010000059.1:0-14224 GCA_964550655.1 uncultured Granulosicoccaceae bacterium | reverse complement strand
AAGTGGGGGGATGTGGCGCCTGAGAATATATGTCGGCTTGATTTTGAGTAGAGATCTTTGGGTTTGATGGATGCGCTGAGGGCTTAACAACCTTAAGTGGGCTTTTGGGGAACTTTGTGGGGATAGCCTGGGGTTTATGATGTTACGTGGGGAGAAGTGGAGCCTGAGAGTATTTGTCGGCTTGATTTTGAGTAGAGATGTTTGGGTTTGGGGGATGCGCTTTGGCTTATCCATACTGGTTAGGTACGGTTAGGCGGCTTCTGTGTTTGCTTGTTGTTGCCTGGCTTTGGGGGATGTTGTTTTGCTTTTGGTGAACATCTCGCTGTAGTCGACCAGGTGCCAGCTGGCTCGCATGCCTTTTTGTTCTGCTTTGCGGTCCTGTATTTTAAGATACTTGTCTATGACTTTATGGCTTAGCTTGTTGTACCACTGAAAGTTAAAGCCGGGCAGCGGGTTGAAGGGATTGGTTCTGCTGAAGGCCCAGATTTCCATGCGGCTGCTTTTTTCACTTGCCGCACCGCGACGATGGAAACCATGGGTATCTGCAATCACAAGTGTATTGGCCGGCACTTTAAACGAAACCGGCGCTGGCATGCCCATGCCTTGAAGTTCATCATCGGCAACTCGCAGTGATCCGCGTGAGCCGTAGCTGTTTGCCTGTGAGCTGCCTTCAATGCTTTTACGGTATTCCCACTTGAGCCGTGCCAGACTCAACTTGTGTGAGCCTTTAACATAGGTAAACGGACCATTGTGATCACCTACCTCATCAAGGAATAACCAGGCTTTCATGGTTGCATGAAAAGTATCGCTGTGCAGGTGTCGCTGTGGATCAGCTTCTGCATCAATTGCATTACTTTTGATGTTTTGTATATAAAAGACAGGGCTGATGTTTCTGGCCGCAGTGTACTTCATGCGCTTTAGAAAGCCGGCGCTGTTAAGCAGTTTTTGGCATTGCGGTGCGCACTTAAGCACCTGTTCATTTAGCAGTACTCGTTGGGTTAGTGTGTCGCCCTGTACACACTGGCGTACTTCTACTTCTTTCATACCGCGCACTTCTTCATTTAGTGCTGCAAAATGCTCTGCCGGAAGAAAGTTTTCGATCAAAAGGTAGCCGTTGTCGCTGAATGAACGACGTTCATGTTTGTCCATAAACGATGCCAGACACAGGCTGCGAAACTTTGTTATTGTCGCTGCTGCAACTAGACGAATTACGTGTAGTCCCAGCCGATTGAGCAGCGTATTTCCAATGACGGGGTTATCGCGAAAAGACTTGGCACCGGTAAAAATCTGCACCACATAAAACGGGTACCGCACGGCTTTGGCAAGGCCTGCAGTCAGTGTTTTAGCAGAGGATTTTTTGCTCATGCCGTTTTTTCTTTAAGTAAATTGGTTAATTCACGCAATTTACAAGCCGGGGGAAGTATTACACTGGTGGATGCACAAGCTTATCCACCCTACATTGAGGTTATGAGCCCTGGTTAGTCATCTCTAAGATTGAAGAAATTTTTGACACCGTCAATCCAGCCGCGACTCTCGGGTGTATGTTTTGACGCTTTCTTGCCTTGCAGGGTGGAACGCAGTTGCTCAAACAACTCTTTTTGTTCTGAGGTCAGGTTAATAGGCACTTCAACCCGTACACGGCATAGCAGGTCACCGGTGCTGTTTTTACGCACGGGCTTGATACCCATGTTACGCATCCTGAAGACTTTATCGGCTTGTGTACCCGCTGGAATCTTAAGGTTGACCTTACCGGTCAGTGTGGGCACTTCGAGTTCACCACCTAGACTGGCGGTGATGATGTCGATTGGCATAGTACACAAAAGATCATCGTCGTCACGCTCAAAGATGCTGTGTTTCTTTACCTGCACCATGACGTACAGATCACCGGAAGGTGCACCCTTCTCACCGGCTTCACCTTCACCGGACAAACGAATTCGGTCACCGGTATCAACACCTGCAGGTATTTTTACAGACAGTGTTTTTTGTTCCTGTACCCGGCCCGCACCTCGACACTTGGTACACGGATCTGAAATCTGTTCTCCTGCACCGCGACAGGTTGGGCAGGTTTGCTGCACAGAGAAGAATCCCTGCTGCATACGGACCTGACCCATACCGGCACAGGTGCTACATTTGGATGTACTGGTACCTGGCTTGGCACCGGAGCCGGAGCAGGTATCGCAAGCGACCTGGGTTGGTATCTTTAAAGATTTTTCTATTCCGGCTACTGATTCTTCGAGGCTAAGCTCAAGGTTGTACTGCAGGTCAGAACCACCGCGAGCGCGGCTGCCTCGACCACCGCCGCCACCGAAGATATCACCGAACACATCACCGAAGATGTCATTGAAGTCTGCACCACCACCGAATCCACCGGCACCACCAGAGGCGGAGTTGCTGACACCGTCGTGACCGTATCTGTCATATGCTGCACGCTTTTGCGGATCACCAAGTACTTCAAACGCCTCTTTGGCGTCTTTGAATTTTTCTTCAGCAGCAGTATCTCCCGGGTTGCGATCCGGGTGGTACTTCATTGCAAGTCTGCGATAGGCTTTCTTTAGTTCAGCATCGTCTGCGCCCTTGGAGACGCCCAACAATTCGTAGTAGTCCTGCTTAGCCATGGCCTAACCTTAAAATGCAAAAAATCCGGCAGCGCTTTATTGCGCTCCCGGATCGGTAAGTTAACGAATCAAATTTTACTTCTTGTCTTCGTCTTTTACTTCTTCAAACTCTGCATCTACAACATCATCCTGAGTTGCATCACTGCCGGTTGAATCAGCGCCAGCTGCGTCAGCACCGGCTGCACCTTCTTCATTGGCCTGCGCATAGGCACGTTCGGCAAGCTTGCCTGAAGATTCAGTCAATGCAGTGAGCTTAGCTTCAATGGCGTCTTTATCTTCGCCTTTAAGCGCTTCACGTAAGTCAGAGATGCGTGACTCGATTTCGCTTTTTTCATCATCGGTGACCTTGTCAGCAAGATCCTTCACAGACTTTTCAGTTGCGTGGATCATGTTCTCAGCCTGGTTACGTGTTTCGACCAGTTCTTTGAGCTTGCGATCATCCTCGGCATTGGCTTCAGCATCTTTTACCATTGCTTCGACTTCTTCATCACTGAGTCCGCTTGAAGCCTTAATGACAATTGATTGTTCTTTGCCGGTTGCCTTGTCTTTGGCAGAGACATTCAAAATACCATTAGCATCAATATCAAACGTGACTTCGATTTGTGGCATACCGCGCGGTGCAGGCGGGATATCACTCAGGTCAAACCGGCCGAGTGACTTATTACCCTGCGCCATCTCGCGCTCACCCTGCAGGACATGCACGGTTACCGCGGTCTGGTTGTCATCTGCAGTGGAGAACACCTGCTGTGCTTTAGTCGGGATGGTGGTGTTTTTGTCGATAAGCTTGGTCATTACACCGCCCATTGTCTCAATACCAAGAGACAGTGGTGTGACGTCAAGCAGCAATACGTCTTTAACATCGCCACCCAGTACACCGGCCTGAATTGCAGCACCCATGGCAACCGCTTCATCAGGGTTTACATCGCGACGCGGCTCTTTACCAAAGAAGCTTTCAACTTCTTCGATCACCTTGGGCATACGAGTCTGGCCACCGACCAGAATGACATCATCTATTTCAGAGGCACTGAAGCCAGCATCTTTAAGCGCTGTCTTGCAAGGCTCAATGGTGCGTTTGATCAGATCTTCAACCAATGACTCAAGCTTGGCCCGTGTTACCTTCATATTAAGGTGCTTGGGACCTGATGCATCGGCTGTGACATACGGCAGGTTGATATCAGTCTGCTGACTGGAAGACAGCTCGATCTTGGCTTTTTCTGCGGCTTCTTTTAAGCGTTGCAGCGCGAGTGGATCATTGTGCAGATCAACACCGTTTTCTTTTTTGAATTCATCTGCGAGGTATTCAATTAAGCGGTTGTCGAAGTCTTCACCACCGAGAAAGGTATCACCGTTGGTTGAAAGCACTTCAAACTGTTGCTCACCGTCTATGGAGGCAATTTCAATGATTGAGACATCGAAAGTACCACCACCAAGGTCAAATACCGCAAGCTTCGCATCACCCATCTTTTTGTCCATGCCATAGGCAAGGGCAGCAGCGGTGGGCTCGTTGATGATTCGCTTGACTTCCAGACCGGCAATTTTGCCTGCGTCTTTGGTGGCTTGTCGCTGCGAGTCATTAAAGTAGGCTGGTACGGTGATAACCGCTTCAGTTACTTCTTCACCCAGATATTCCTCTGCGGTGGTTTTCATTTTCATCAATACACGGGCAGAAATTTCAGGCGGCGCCATTTTTTTGCCTTTCGCCTCGACCCAGGCATCACCGTTGTCAGCCTTTACAATGCTGTACGGTACGAGGTCGATGTCTTTTTGTACTGCGTCTTCTTCAAAACGACGGCCGATCAGTCGTTTGACGGCATACAGTGTATTGGTCGGGTTAGTGACTGCCTGACGTTTGGCAGGCTGGCCAACCAGAATTTCATCATCATCGACAAATGCGACAATCGACGGCGTGGTGCGATCACCCTCTGTGTTTTCTATAACCCGTGGACTACCACCTTCCATCACTGCAACGCAGGAGTTTGTGGTACCGAGGTCTATACCAATTATCTTACCCATTGCTTTTTTGTCTCCAACACTGCCGGTCTGGCAGTAAAGTTATTTCGTGTTGCAAGTTAAAGTGGTGCTTATGTACTGAAAATCAACAGACTATTTTGCTATAACAACCATAGCGGGGCGAAGTAACCGCTCATTGAGCGTGTAGCCCTTTTGCATTACCGTTAAAACGGTATTTGCAGGCTGATCTGACCCCTCCTCCATACCGATTGCCTGGTGCAGGTCGGGGTTGAATTTTTCCCCCACCGGGTCGACTTCCAATATATTGAATTTTTCCAGTGCCTGGGTCAGCATTTTTAATGTCAGCTGGGTGCCTTCAACTATTTTTCCAAGCTCGGCCTGCTCGTCATCTGCGGCTGCGACGCCAAGCTCCAACGTATCGCGGACAGGCAGAAGTTCTTCTGCAATTTTATCCAGCGCATACTTGTGAGCATTTTCCAGTTCACGTGACTGCCGTTTGCGCAGGTTTTCCATTTCGGCGCGGGTACGCAGCGCAATGTCCATGTTTTCGTCGGCTTTGGCCTGAGCCTGCTCAAGTTGCGCCTGAAGCTTTGCAAGGTCATCGCTGCCTTCTTCAGCCAATGCACTTTCAAGCTCGGCAGCATCTGCGTCAGCTACCGGCACGTCACCTTCAACAGCTGCCGCCTGCGCTGTGCTGTCCGACGCCTGATCGGCGGGTGATTCTACTGTTTTTTCAGAAACGGATTCGTCAGATTCGGGCTGCACTGCAGCCTTGTCGTCAGACATCTAGCTCTCCATACATATTATGTATTCACTATTTACTATGTGTTGCGCGGTATATAGGCGCCTATGAAGAGGAATTCAAGGCCGCACTGAGCAACTTGGAGGTAACATCCACCACCGGGACGACGCGATCATAAGCCATTCGGGTCGGTCCGACCACACCTAATATGCCTACGACTTCTCCATCGACCTCGTAGGAGGAGGTCACCAGGCTGCACATATCGAGTACGTTATAGCCGGACTCCTGACCGATGAAGATCTGTACGCCCTCGGCGTTGATGCAGTTTTCAAGTACATGGTAGATGTCGCGCTTTTGATTAAACGCCTCGAAGAGGTCGCGCAGGCTTTCAACATCAGAGAGCTCGCTGAAATTCATCAGGTTGGTCTGACCGGCAACGATGACGTCTTCATCTTCGATTTCGTCGTTGTCAAAAACCCGACCCGCTACTTTGATCATCTGCTCCATATGCCGGTTCATTGACTCGCGGGTTTGCTGCAGATCGGTTCGAACCAGATCGCGCAGTTCTTCAAGCCGGCGACCGGAGTATTTGTTATTCAGATAGTTGGCAATTTCCTGCAGCTCTTCGGCTTTGTAGTCACGATCGAGCGATAGAATCCGGTTTTGTACATTCTTTTCATTCACCACCAGAATCATAAGCACACGCTTCTCGGATAATGGCAGAAATTCTATTTGCCTGAAAACCGTGGCCATGCGTTTGGGCAGCGTGACCACGCCTGCCATATTGGTGAAGCCGGAAAGATAATTGGTGGCGTGCTTGAGCAGGGCTTTTTCGTTCTGATCTGCTGTGAGCCTGGATTTTAACTCGCCGCAATCTTCTTCACCCATTGGCTGCACCTGCAGCATGGTATCCACAAACAGGCGGAAACCGTCGCTGGTCGGTACCCTGCCGGCAGAGGCATGCGGTGCTGAAAGCAGGCCAAGGTCTTCGAGATCACCCATTACATTGCGAACCGATGCAGCACTGACATTGACACCCGGCATTTTCGACAGGGTACGCGACCCGACCGGATTGCCGTCATCAATGTACTGCTGCACCAGCAGCCTGAATATCTGCTGCTCGCGCTCGCCTATTTCCCGAATTGGTGTAAAGTTGCTCATGCAGTCTGCAGATGCCCAATCAGAGTTTGCCGTCGATTCATGATATAAAGCTGCTCCGGCGCGTTTGCAAGACAGAGAGCCAAAATCTGCCGGCTTTTATTCGTTTCTGGTAACCAAGTCTGGCAGAACATGGCGCAGCTTCCAACTCTGAATTTTAGCGGACAAAAACGCCACCGGATCAGCCTGGCTGCCGGGGCCGGCAAATACTCAACACGACAGCCATCGATACCACGTACCCGATAACACTATGATAGTACGCAAGCAGACCCGCGGTGTGAAAGTTGGCAACATTTTGATCGGCAACCAGCGTCCGGTTGTGGTTCAGTCAATGACCAACACCGACACCGCAGATACGGTTCGCACCACCAACCAGATAGCTGATCTGGCGCGTGCAGGCTCCGAACTGGTCAGAATTACCGTTAACAACAAAGCCGCCGCGGCTGCTGTGCCCGAGATACGCGAACGACTCGCGCAACTTGACTGCAAAGTACCGCTGGTGGGAGATTTTCATTTCAACGGTCATAAACTGCTGGCTGAACATCCCGAATGTGCTGAGGCACTGGCAAAATTCCGCATCAATCCGGGTAATGTCGGTAAGGGCAGCAAACGCGATCATCAGTTTGCCTCCATGATTGAAACCGCAGCACGGCTTGATAAACCGGTTCGTATCGGTGCCAACTGGGGCAGTCTTGATCAGGAGCTCCTCGCGGCCATGCTGGATGAAAACGCCGCTGCCGAAAATCCGCTTGAACTAGACGAGCTATACCGCAATGCGGTTATTCGATCAGCACTCGAAAGTGCAAAGCAGGCGGAAGAACTGGGTCTTGGTGCAGACAAAATTATTGTCAGCTGCAAGATGAGCCGGGTGCAGGATCTGATTAGTGTCTATACGCAGCTTAGTCAGTCATGTGAGTACGCGCTGCATCTGGGTTTAACAGAAGCCGGTATGGGCAGCAAAGGTATTGTTGCATCAACAGCTGCCCTGGGGGTTCTGTTACAACAGGGCATTGGCGACACCATCAGAATTTCACTGACCCCGGAGCCCGGTGGCGACAGAACCAGAGAAGTCATTGTGGCGCAGGAAATTCTGCAAACCATGGGGCTGCGTTCTTTTACCCCGATGGTAACTGCCTGCCCAGGTTGTGGTCGCACAACAAGTACCGTGTTTCAGGAGCTCGCAGATGACATACAATCACAGCTGCGCGACGCCATGCCGGAATGGAAAACCAAGTATGCAGGGGTAGAAGAGATGACGGTTGCTGTTATGGGATGTGTGGTGAATGGTCCGGGTGAAAGTAAACATGCCAACATTGGTATAAGCCTGCCCGGCACCGGTGAACGACCGGTGGCACCTGTGTATGTAGACGGTGAAAAAACCGTTACCCTCAAAGGCGATAACATCGCACAGGAATTTCAGGAAATTGTGCAAAACTATGTGGTTGAGAAATATTCACAAACTGCATAAAACATTGCATACACAGTGAAAAGTTCTGTCGGCTTAAGCCTGCCCGAGTACACATTTAATACCTCACAAACAGCACTTGTTATAGGCGCAGGACTTGCCGGTTGTGCCATTGCACAGGCACTGGCAAAGCGTGGTTATCACTGTAGAGTTTTCGATCAGCATGAAACCATAGCCGCTTCAACATCAGCACTGCCAGCCGCTGTGATCAGGCCCGCCATAAACGGTGATCAACTTTTTACCGACTACTTTAGCTATGCATTTGATCTTTGCTGCCAGTCGATAGATAAAAATCTCTTTACCCAGTGTGGCTCGCTTGAACTGACAGACAACAGCGAGCGTGACAGAGTAACCACCGATGACTCGCGCTACAAATTACTCACAGCGGATGAGGCTTCAACACTTGCAGGCACCAAAGTTGACAGCGCCATCCATATTAAACAGGCGGGCTTTGTTAAACCACAGGCACTTTGTAACCACTGGCTTGCACACAATAACATTGAAATTCGAGCATCGACCACAGTCGATGGTTTGCGTAAAACGCAGGAAGGATGGCAACTGTTATCAGACAGCGGAGCTGTTATTGATGAATCGCATGTAGTGATTCTTGCCACTGCACAGAACACCGTTGGATTTGATCTTGCCAGCGAACTTCCACTGCACTGTGCCGCAGGTCAGATAGATCTGTTTGCCTGCGGCGGTACACCATTGAATTGCATCATCAACGGTAACGGCTACCTGTTGCCAGATAAACACGGTGTCTGGTGTGGTGCTACTCATCACCCGCTACAAACGATTGCCGGGCAGTTCGAACAAAAGCAATCGCCAATAAAAGAAACCGATTCACAAACCAACAAAGCAACCGCCAGGCATATTGCACAGGATCTCTCAATCGGGGCATCACCTGTGGCGAGTTTCGCATCAGTTAGAACTTTTACACCAGACAGGCTGCCGGTGGTCGGCGCACTACACGATACCGGCAAATACCGGCAGAACTACGCTGACCTGAAACACGGCAAAACAAATCATCACTACCCGCCACCCTGTTTTCATGAAGGTCTTTATCTGGCGACCGGGCTGGGATCTCGCGGTGCGACCCAGGCCCTGGCGATCGGCGAACTTATAAGCAATCTGTTGAGTGGTGATTATCCCGGGATGGGCGATCCGGACAACCCACAGCGACCAACAGCAAAACAACTGCTGCAAGCGCTGCATCCCGGACGTTTTCTGATTCGCGCATTAAGACGCGGGCTGTAACAAAAACTACCCAGAGGTAACTATTTCTGTACATTAAACATTGTAATAATGTCATGACAATTAATTGTTGGCGCGCTATAATCGCATACAATGTAAATTCTCAATGATTCACGCTAATGTTATTGATTCACGGGCATACTTACGTTTTACTCTACTCCTAATTCAAGTCGGGTACGCATGGTGCGATACGGACAATTCGATGCATTATCCAGCAGCGGTTGCTTTGCCGTTGTTAGATTCCGATCTGCCATAGCGCCTGTCGTAAAGACAGTGGCGCCTGCTGCAAAGGTATTAGTCTTTGTGGCATCTGTTGTGTCAGCTTCTATAGCAGTAGCGCAGGATAACCCGGACCTGCTCGATCAGTATCTGCTGCAAATCGAAAAGCATATTTCGGAAAACGATCTCGAAGGCGCGCGCGATAAACTCAATGAAGCACTTACCGCCGATCTGCGTGATGAAAGCCTTGAACTGATACACGGGCAGCTGCGTCTGCTTGAATCACTCAACCAGTCCGGCGGTCCGGCAGTGGCTGCGGCCGGCAGCGGCCTGACCGAATTTGATGAAATCGCAGCCACCGACCTGCTCGACTCCCTCAGGGTAGCAATGGAAAACGGCGAGCTCGACAAAGTTCGTCTGTTCATTGAACCCACTCCGAAGACTGACTCTTTGCTAAGCGCCGTCTTTAACAGCTACGCAGCAATGCGTGTTGAAGTGTCACCACCAACGGCGGACGCAGCAACACAATCATTTAAGGCCACACTCGAATTTAAAGAATTCACTACGAAAGACGGTGACACAGCTTTTCCGGCACAAGCGTGGAAGACACATCGCCTGAGAGTGGTTAAATCGAACGGCACCTGGCAGAAGGTACTTTGGTAAAACTAATGACAATCAACGCATTCATGCAGCGCTTTATCGCACTGATCGCCTGTCTCTGCTTTGCAGTATCAGGTACCAGTGTTGCCTGGGCACAGGCAGACAATACCATTCTGGGCTTCGATATCACCGCACCCACTATCTCCCACACTCCCACTGACGAACCGGGGATTGCCGGTGATGTACAAACAATCGCAGCGCAAATCAGTGACAACCAGTCAGTTGCCAGCGCTTTACTGTTCTATCGCAATAGCTCGGCCGAGACTTACTCCACAGCGGAGATGTCAGCAGATGCTACCAACACTACCTGGCTCGCAACGATAGACACCACCACCGAAGACACCCGCGTTAACTACTACATTGTTGCAGAAGACACTGACGGAAACCGGGTTCAAAAAGGCGGTGCAGGCAACCCGCTGACGCTGAAGCTGCAGCAACCACAGGTCTTGAGTACCGTAGTGCCTGTTGAAAGTGACGGCAACCGCAACGCGTGGTTGGGAGTTGGTCTTGGTGTGGCAGCCGCGGCACTACTGTTACTTGCTACCAGCGGTGGTGGTGGCGGAGGTGGCGATAGCGACGACGGTATTATCAACTCGGATGATGACACCGAGTGCTGCACCATCACCTTCACGGCGCCAAACGTAACCACCGAGCCATAACAAACAACGTTAGCTCAACACGAAAGAAATTTCCCAAGCTAGCCAATTGATGTTCAGGTATAAAAAATGAAGCTCATAAAACCATTTTGCATAAGTCTTTTTTGCCTGATGTTTCTGGCCGCGTGTGACAGTGACCAAAACAGTGATCAGAACATCAATGATGACACAACTGTATTTCCACAGACTGCTGGCGGCAACGCCACCAATGTTGCATTTGCAATGCCCGAGCGGATCAGAACATCAGCTGCCGTCAATCTTGATGCAACTATTGCAGTGGTCAGCACGAACGCAGGGGATATCACCCTGAATCGCAATGGCGATCAGTTTGAAGGCAGTATCATGGTTCAGCCCGGCTCAAACTTTTCGTACGTCCTGTCTATCTCTGAAAACAACATCGTCTACGCCACCGCTACCGATGCAATCGAAGAACCGATCAATATGGATTTCGACATCGTAGTGCCTTTCGGCGAATTTGAGTTTCCGGACGATGATGGCGACGGCGCTGATAACCTCAGCGAGGTTGAAGCAGGTTCAGATCCCACTGACTCTTTTTCCACTCCGGCCAATCCGAATGGTGCGCCTCCGGCAGGCAATAATGCCGGTGAACTTCAATTTATTGCAAGCACATTCTCTGTGGCAGAAGCTGATGGCCAACTGGATATTTCGGTTACCCGAACCGGCGGCAGCGACGGGCGCGTGACAGTGCTCTATACAACCAGCAATGAGACCGCGATGATCAACAGCGATTTCAATGCAGCATCAGGTCAACTGGTCTGGGAAGACGGTGACAATACGCCGCAAACTTTCACGGTGACGATACTGTCCGATGATATAAACGACGGCGAGGAAACGTTTGCTGCAAATCTGTCCAGCCCCCAGGGCGGTGCGCGCATCGGCAACGGTGCTGCACAAATCACCATCATTGATTCAACTCCGGAGCCAGTACGCGGCACTATTCAACTGGTAAGTGGCCAGATCACTGTTAACGAAGATGACGGAGAGGTTGAAGTTGTTGTAGAAAGAACCGGTGGCACTGATGACCCGGTAAGTGTTCAATATGTCACCAATACCGGAACTGCGACAGCAGACGACTTTACACAGGTTTTGACCCCACAGACTCTACAGTGGGCAGACGGTGAAGAGGGCCCTCGCACAATTACTATACAGATCACCAACGATACTGAAGTAGAAACAACAGAAACCTTCACACTCAACCTGTTTAATGCCCTTGGTGGTGCGACATTGGGTTTATCCGAAATATCTGTTGCTATCATCGACACAACCCCGGTTCCGGTCGCGGGACAATTGTCTTTCGCAAGCAGCAGCTTCGCTATTGCAGAAGGCAGCAGTGATGAGATAGTCGTTGAAAGAGTCGGCGGTTCAGACGGCGATGCATCGGTTGATTACATTGTCACTCCCGGCACAGCGGACACTGATGACTTCTCAGTAACCAACGGTACATTCACCTGGGACGACGGCGACGACAGCCCGCGTTTTATCGATATAGACACCATTGCTGACGATGAACTGGAAGACGCAGAAACTTTTCAGATAACACTACAAAACGCAGACGGTGTGGACATAGAAAATGGCTCGATAACAATCACTATCAACGATACCACTGAAGCTGTACCGCCAGAGCCTGAGCCTGAGCCTGAACCAGAACAAGAACCTGAACCGGAAATACCCGGCCAGGAGTTTTTTGTGGCAACTGACGGTGAATGGGAAGCCTGCGTTGCACCGTTCAATACCCCCGGGCCCAGTGCTTTCGCAACACAGCAAAGCGCCAACGAAGGACGGACTGTCGACTGCATTAAAACCTGTGATCTCGGTGATTTTATAACCGATGAAGAGTTCCCGGGCTACGGCTTTAATCCGGTGGGTCAGTTTAGTTGTACCACTGCCAGAGTGGCAGAAGGTACTTTAACAACTGCGCCGGTTTATACGCCCGAACGTATAAGTATGAACCTCAATCTGAGCACAGAACTATTCGCCGTGGAAGACGCTGTCTGGGGCTGTACAGTCGAGTCACGCGTGAATGCATTGGACGAATACGAAGCAGACTCGAGTACCACTCTTTGGTACCAGTTTATGGACGACGGTACTTACCTCTTTGACAGCACGGACGATGGCGTGCAACCAGACGAGCTACTCGGCACCGACGTCTGGAGTGTCGATGGCCGGGTACTGGAACTGGGCCATCTCAACATTGGTTATAGAAACACTTTGTTTCTGGATAATAATCAGACCCTGCATATTCACGTCACAGCGGAAGAACGAATAAACTGCAGCCAGGAGGCCAGTGTGGCCTCTCTGCTTGCGCAATAAAAAGGTTTTCCACAACGTTACTGATCAGCGGAAAAATAAAGTTCCGCCATCCGGCCACCGAGTGTTCTTAAACCCTCTGCTGAAAAGTGGATGTCGAACTCATCACTTGCTCGAGTCGGCAAATCAGACGCCGCAGCACATGAAGTGCGTTTGTCACCGTCATCATTCAACGCCATCAGGTGCGGGTTCAACTGTGCTCTTTTGGTTTCGCCGCAAATAAACTGTGCACTATGCGCAAACCATACTTCGCTACGCAGGTTACTGATAAGCTGGCGTAGTTTGTTTGGATAGTAGTTGCGGTAGAAGTCCGAATCAGTTGAAACAAAGCCGGTGGCTCCACCATCGGCTGACCCTTCAGCAAGCCAGTCTGTCTCACCCTGCATCCAGATCATTGCATCAACTGCTGTCTTCTGCGGCAGCTGAGCAAGCGCTGCGGTTACTTTTGAGCGAACTGATCTGTAGAACGAACTGTTGAAATCCCAATGACTGATGCCTTCTCCTACCGCGGTAATCATAATAATACCAACCACCCTGTCTGATTGTTCCGCCAGCGATTTGCCTAATTGAAATGCCAGATTGTTATAGGGTTCACGACCATCTTCAACAGATGAAAAATTAGAAGGCAGGTACACATCCCAATACTGATTTAGTTCAGCCACTCGCCACTGACCATCCTGGTTGTACGCAAAAAGCCTGTCATGGCCGGTATCAATTCCCGGATCAAAATCAGTCTGCAGTGCTGCTGCATTGGCCTGGCCGGTCAGTACGATGATGTCTGTGATATCAGACGGCTGAATTCCTGATAACTCAGGTTCCGGCTGCGGTGTTACTTCAACTACTGGCTCAGGTATAACTTCCGGTTCCGGCTGCTGAGCTACTCCAACTATCGGTTCTGGAGACACTTCCGGTTCCGGTTGCGGGGTTACTTCAACTATCGGTTCCGGAGACACTTCCGGTTCCGGTTGCGGAGATACTTCAACTATCAGTTCTGGAGACACTTCCGGTTCCGGTTGCGGAGATACTTCAACTATCGGTTCCGGAGACACTTCCGGTGCCAGTTGCGGAGATACTTCAACTATTGGTTCAGGAATTACTTCTGGTGCCAGTTGCGGAGATACTTCAACTATTGGTTCAGGAATTACTTCTGGTTCCG
>CAZKAQ010000058.1:0-21622 GCA_964550655.1 uncultured Granulosicoccaceae bacterium | reverse complement strand
GCGACCTGTTTAGCGATAATGACTCTGGACGCCGAATCCTCATGAATAATGCAGGATAGATGTTCTGTGTCTTATCTTGAGAAGTGACCGTTTTCAATAAACTGCAAAGTCTGCTCAATCACTGTTTTTGATCGCATCATAAACGTATGGGTAACCGGCAGTACGATGTGATCTCTCATACCCTCCACTCTAGTGCTGGCAACAGATACTTTGCCATCATCAGGGTTTGGCAGGAATCGGGAGAGCAGCGGATTAAAGGTTCTGGTACCTGCAATTACGCCAAGGTCAAAATCTACCGGTCCGAGACTTTTAGGGATACTGTTGGCGTCTGTGCCAATCTGCAATCCTGCTCTACCGTTCATCAATTTAAATCCAGGCACGTTGCGCAGATTATCAACTACTTCACTGCCTTGATTTGGCGGTGCGAGCATCACTACCCGACCAAGCTGTTCAAGCTCGTGCTGCGCAAGATAATAGCGGGCTAAAATACCGCCTAATGAATGAGTCACGATGTGCACCGTGCTGCCGGTGGCACAGTGGTTATAGCCGAGTTCTTTAACCGCCAGAGTCGAAAGTTCTTCTATCGGCTTTTTTCTCGACGGGTAGTTTACGTTAACGACCTGATGACCCAGTTGCTCAAAAGGCTCAACCAGCTTTTTCATCGAACCAGAAGTGCGCGCCAGCCCGTGTATAAGCAATACGCAGTCGGCTGACGCCACAGGTGAGAGAAACAATGCGACCAGTATGATCGCTAAAATTTGAGACGACTGTACCCACCGTTGGCATTTATTTAACATAAACCGTTATCAGCGCAGTAGCGTGTGTGTTACTTCAAAAACCTCGAGGTATTGCCTT
Organism: uncultured Granulosicoccaceae bacterium; assembly: GCA_964550655.1. Lineage (GTDB taxonomy): Bacteria > Pseudomonadota > Gammaproteobacteria > Granulosicoccales > Granulosicoccaceae. The sequence goes on along the minus strand of CAZKAQ010000058.1, from coordinate 20,767 downwards.
GTATCTCATCAAAAGGTCTGACGTGTGCACCATAGCGTTTTACTTGTGCTGAGAGAGATGACAGAGCAGCTTCGGCAGGAGCCTTTGCAGAGAAACTACCAGCGCTCAGGCTGTACTGGATATTACCCTGGCTATTTCTTCTTTCCGGATAGATCACGGTGACAAATTTGGGCTGTAATTGCCTGGCGAAGTCGACCAGAAACTCCACATTGGTCGTCAATGCCAACTGCAGCGTGTACGCAGACGGATTCTGATTGAGTATCCAGCTACCATTTTCTGAATTAGCCGCAATATAAACATCATCCGTGAATTTTGCAGCAGCGGATTTGCTAACGGTCGAGTTATCAGAAGCCCTCCGCGCTTCTACCTGCACTACTGCTTCGTTTGGTTGATCAAAGCTTGCGAGTTTCAAGACATCAGCCGCAGCATCATCAGACTGGTCTTCAACGTCCGCCTGACCGATCAGCACACCAGCCGACGAGGACGAGTCCTCCTGATCGGCAATCTGACGCAGAAGCGCGAGACGTTCAGCCGTCAGTTCCGGAGTCCTGGACTCAGTCGTCTCCACCGCTGCCAATGCATTACCGGCTGTACGATCAGACGTCTCAATGTAAGGACTACGGCTCATCAGATACCAGCAAAGCACCATAAAACCGCAGAACAAAGCCAGCTTCAACAAGAAGATACCAATGTCGCCCAACAAAAAAAGCAGGCGATATCCCGGATGCTCTATCCGAAAGAGCCGGTAATCTTCACGCAATTCGTGAATGATACTCATATTTGGTCTTGCCGCATTTTAATCTCACCGGATTTATAACATAAAAGTTACACAGAAATACCGCTTACAGTTCTTGTTTTACAATGATTTTTCATGTATTTCTCTCACATTTGTATAGAATTTAATATAAGTTGAGTGCCACTTTAGATACTAATTGTCATTTAAATGACATACAACCTGTGCATTAGTTCTAGATCTATGTCAGGAAAGAGCACAACATCCACAATAGCCTGCCGATCCGACTGTTCGCTTAATTACAAGCCCGCAAATGTGTTGATCATCTGATCATTAAAATTCCAGGAAAAATGAACAGTTTCTCAACGTATGACCTTCTCCTGTTGGTTTTTATCCCGGTTCGGGCTGCCGGAATGACCATAGTTACCGGCCATCATATAATCAACCCTATTGACTATTTCGTGAAACACACCACACTTGCCTGCGACAACCACCCTTCAAGACCTGACTTCTTCCAGACCTGCCAATGAAAACTCCCAAGCGTCTGCTTCCGCTAATAGAAGATGGTTTGGTAGACGAAGTTCTTTATCCGCTTATGAGCGGTAAAGAGGCAAGTGTTTACGTTGTTCGGGCAGGTCGCGAAATACTCTGTGCCAAAGTCTACAAGGACGCTGACAAGCGCAGCTTCAAACAAGCTGTGCAATATCGTGAGGGCCGTAAAGGTCGCAACAGCAGACGTCAGCGAGCTATTGAGAAGGGCTCAAAGTTCGGTCGTGCACAGCAGGAGCAGGAATGGCACAACGCTGAAGTAGATGCGTTGTATAAACTCTCGTCTGCAGGGGTACGCGTACCGAAACCGCAAGGCTGTTTTGACGGCGTATTGTTAATGGAACTAATTACCGACAAAGATGGTGAGGCAGCTCCCCGCCTCAACGATGTCACAATACCGCACGACCTGGCCCTCGAAGACCATGCAAGCATGATGGACTATGTAAAACTAATGCTCTGTGCAGGCGTAGTGCATGGAGATCTGTCCGAATTTAACGTACTGGTTGATGAAGATGGTCCGGTCATTATCGATTTACCGCAGGCAGTGGATGCAGCCGGCAACAACCATGCACGCGCAATGCTTGAACGCGATATCAGAAACATGACTGAGTACTACGGTCAATTCGCACCGACGCTACTGTCCAGTGACTACGCCTCGGAGATGTGGGCACTTTATGAAAAGGGTGAACTCCTGCCTGCCACCCGACTTACCGGCAAGTTCACCGTGATCAAAAAAGAAGCAGATGTAGATTCAGTGATGCTGCAAATAAAAGAAGCGTACAAAGAGAAGCTGGAGCGTGACGAACGTATGCGGGATGATGACTAAAATTTTATCAGCAGTATGTGTACGCCTCGGCTCTGTTTAGAACGCGAGTATTTTGCTTTGGCGTTTGTTCGCTACACACCATGCCCGCTAACCCAGTAAAAACACCGACAGCACACCGAGGTAGTACTGATAGCGACTATCATGTTCCTCTTCTTTGCAATCTGACGTACAGGCGGGCACTTTCTGTTTCAAAAGCTGTACATCCGAATGTGTTCCGGGTGCTGTGGCACAAGCTGTGAGAGATACACATAACAGCAGGCTGCCAGCCAGATGACAGAGAACTCGTCGATTAGTTAGGATCATAAATACAAGCCGGTTTCCGGAGACCACAAAGAGATTTTCAGCTGTCATCAGTTACTTCAAAAATGATGCCACCGAATACTAGCGATTGGAATCAGATTGTCCTGTAAGTCTGTCGCATTTATTGTTTTTCGAGGGTATTTTGAAGTCTTTACACAATTTTTATCAATTCAACACCCAACGCATCACCGATACTCGGTAAACGACGCTGGCAGCTATCGCCTTAATTCTCTACCTGGCTTGCCTGGCGACAGCGTAGTTGTTGCACTTGATTAGTCATTATCTGTGAGTCCGGCACCCGCACCGCTTCTCGACTCATCACTCGCGGCGACGTAAGTCAGATGAGCCAGCGATTGAAAGATCTGAAGTTCTGATTCTGTTACCGGGACACGACGACACATAGCAGGGACATACAGCAACTCATCAGTACCGTCGTGACCGGCAATTCGGACTGACGAAGCCTGCCTGGCGTCGAACCCGGTTAACTCTGTGCACAATTTCCCGGCGCTGTTTATAAACAGTTCCTCGTCATCAATGGTGATTGACAGATCTGTAGCAGCGGACACCGCACAGGATGCGGCAAACGGAATCAGAATCATTGATGAAAACACAGGACCAACAATGATGTTACTGCCGGCAGTCCACCCGAAATCAGATATTGCAGTACCGGTTATAACAGGACATATCGGATGCTCTGATCTGCACCATTCTCCGTCAATCCTTCGCGGTGCAAGTGACTCGAGACTTTGTCCCTCAATCTGCTGCAGAAGCGTCGCAAAAGAAGCTGCAGATGGCAATCTGCGTAACGCCAGCCAGGCAGCAGCACGCCCTGCCTCCTGTGACAGACCCCAGCTATACCCTGCACCACGAAAAGCCTTTAAGATGATCGCTTCAAACTCACTAATTGATAACAGTTGCATTTTGTAACGCTGACAGACTACGACAACAACTCTGGTTCATTTGATGGATCGCGTGCAGAAGCTACAGGATAGATCCACCGATCATCGTAGTCATTGTGCAACTCATCCGGTAGTGGTGCATGCTGGAACATATTGATACGCACCCAACGATCACTACGCGGATCAAACTTTATTGCACCAAAAAATGACAACTTACAACGCAGAAGATCTATTGGCATCATATCGTCAGCAATCAGGTTATCCATAATTTCCGCATACGGAAACTCAATAACCTGCTGTGCACGGCGTACTACATGCCGATACTCCGGATACTTCATCAAAAACTCTGCGACATTACGCTCAACGGTACAGGCTTCAATTGCGGTACAGGCGTACACGATATCCCGCGCTATGGCTAACGGGTGCTCGCGCTCGGCACCCGGCTCATCGAACCGTTCACCAAGTCGTGGTTCAAGCTTTTCTTCCGAGGCATACCAGAAACGTGCGTTAGCTTCAGGCTTTTCAAAGTCGAGATCAAATGCAAACCGATAATGTGATCTCATAATTGCAGCTAATTCACTGAGGCTCATCTGGCCGTTAATTTTGAAATAGCGTTCTTCATCTACACTCATCTGTGAGGCAAACTGATCAACGATCTCCGGGTAGAGTTCAATCAGCATCGTAACCAGACACTCCTGTCCCTCAAGAGATAAGTTATCCTCCGCCCAGAGGTACAATGCGTTCCAGGGCTGGACGTCGCTTGTATACCGGTCTGTTGAAATAAATGCTGACAATAACTGCAGATCTTTTTCCAGTACTGCAACTTTTTCAACTTGAAGCGGGTGCTCACTGTTCCAGAACTCAAGCCCGCTTTGCTGGCGCGCAACCAGACTTCTGAGAAGCACCAGTTTTTGCTTAGCAGGATCTGCCGCTTGTCTGACAGCACGTAATGCCTGCTCACGAGCAAGAATCCATTGATGAAACAGCACCGGGTGATTGACAACAAATGGCGCCATACCCAATCCGGTTGAGTTGCCAATACCCAATGACTTACGCAGATTAGTATCCAGTGGCACTGCGGTATCCGGTGAGTCTGCATGAGCCAGGTGTTCGACGATATCAACACTGAACAAGCGGATCAGATAGACAGCCATTAATTCACATTGGAACGGTGAGGTAAACTCTTCTCTGTCTGCAATAAAACGCCTGTCCAACGCGCCGAATTTACCGGAACCATACACCGCTGTAGTACGCATTAAATAGCCGACTTTATCGAGTTCTGCAGCCTCGGGTTGCCTGCCGGCTGCCAGCTCACCACGCACATAGTCAAACAATCTGACTGAACGATTCGCCCGTGAAAGAGATAGCTCCTTATCTGTAATTCGTCCCGCCTCCTGAAGCGGCACATTACTTTGCAGGCGTTGAATGTCAGACTCATCAGGTATGCCATCGACAAGCGTAAAAGTTGCATCCCATTCTTCAGCGATGACTCTGTCTGATCTTTTGCGAGGATCAAGCTTGTTAGAAAAAACAACAAGAGAGTAAGTTCTGTTCGGGCCAATGCAGCTGTACACACCCGCACCCACGCCTTCATTATCGATGGCCCAGTGACTCCGTTCCACACGCCATTTTTCCACAGCAAGCCTGCGTAATAACACTCGCATGAAAGACAAACGCGTCTGATGCATCGAGCCCATGCGCTGAAGACGCAGAACTTTTTCAGGCGTTCGAAGTTCAATTGCCTGCACAGTACTGTTGGCACGGTTCATCTTATAACCTTTTTCAAATCAGGCCTGCTTATCAAAGTTTTGGCGGAAAAAATTTTGCCAGTTAAGACCTAACAGTTTATCTGCGTCTTCATTTGTAAACCCTGTATCGAGTAGCCCTTTTCTCAATCCGGGAAAATCCCGATTATCAGTAAACCACTCTGGCTGAGGCGGAAAACCCGGCGCATCTGCCGTGCCTTCGCCATAGTCTATCTCTTTACTCCAGCGACCAACGCGCATCCATTCTACAATGCTGTCGGGCTGATCCTGACACAGATCAGAACCAATACCGATGTGATCAATGCCCATCAGTTCCGCTGTACGAGCGGCCATTTCACAAAAGCTCTGCAGTGTGCAATCTGTTTTACCGGCAAGATGGTGTGGATAGAACGAAAAACCCAGCATGCCACCACTTTCAGCAAGTGCTCTGAGAACCGTGTCGGACTTATTGCGTAAAGCCGGGTGCCAGGAGTGAGGGTTGGCGTGCGTGATCGCAATGGGTCTTTGAGATATTTCGATCGCTTCAAGCGTGGAATGTTCCGCGGAGTGCGACATATCGACCACCAGACCAACACGATTCATCTCTCGAATTACCTGCCTTCCCATGCGGGTAACACCGGGATCGTTCTCTTCATAACAACCGGTCGCAAGCAACGACTGATTGTTGTACGTCAGTTGCATAAAACGCGCGCCCAGCGTGTGTACTATTTCTACCAGACCGATATCGTCTTCTATTGGTGCGGGGTTTTGAAAACCGAAAAATATCGCTGTGCGATTGGTATCTATGGCGTTATCAACATCATCTGCGCTGCGACCTTGAAAAATAAGATCGGAGTATTGTTCAAACCACCGGTTCCATTGTTCGATGTTTAACACCGTCTCACGAAAATTCTCATGGTACGAGATCGTTACATGGACTGCATCCACACCACCTTCACGCATCTGACGAAAAATCTTTTCAGACCAGTTGGCATATTGCAGGCCATCAATAATCGGTGCTCTTCTTTTGGTCATCTTCGGGTTCTTGTGTTCACAACCGGTGTGATTGTTTGCCTGAAGGGGCCACGGAATCCAGCGCAAGCCCCGCAACTCATCTATACTTTAATTCAGAGACCTGACAGTAAACCTGATACTATCCGTTTCGACAGCGCAAACCTACCAGGAACAACTTCAGCAACTGCCTGATACCGCCGCCGCTCTCACTAAATCCGACAAACCAGACGCTGAAGAATCAGACCGAATTTGCATGATACCCGATAAAGACGATCTCTGGTTTGCGCCGTTAGGCGGATGCGGCGAAATAGGTATGAACCTGAATCTCTTTGGCCACAATAATCAGTGGCTAATTGTAGATTGCGGGCTGACCTTCTCTGATAAGCCGGATACGGCCACACCTGATAAAACAGACCAGCCTGCACACGTTGATTCACCTGCGCGCAACCACAGACGCAATGTACAGATGGCGGATCCTGCATTTATCGCAGAGCGCGCCGATAACATAGCCGGCATGATCATCACCCACGCTCACGAGGATCATATCGGTGCTGTTCCGTACCTGTGGCCACTGTTAAAATGCCCGATCTACACCACTGCCTTCACCGCCTACATTTTAAGGCGAAAACTCGCAGAATACGACCTTCTCGACTCCGTCACCATCCATATTGTTGAAGCCGGCGCTGTGATTGATATCGGACCATTCAATGTCGAGTGGATTAACATGACTCATTCGGTACCGGAACCGTGTGGTCTGTTGATAAGCACCGGTGCCGGAACTGTGTTTCATTCCGGTGACTGGAAACTGGATGATAATCCGGTCGTCGGTGCAAGCTACAACGGTGCGAGATGCAAAGAACTTGCAGCCAGGTCTATTGATGCGATGATCTGCGACTCCACCAATGCAACCGTTGAGGGCTGGACTCCCTCTGAGTCCGATCTCTATCCGGGACTGCACAAGCTTATCAATAACGCCCCGGGGCGCGTGGTAGTAACATGCTTTGGCAGTAACCTCGCACGTGTGGCATCACTGGCTAAAATCGCCGAACACACCGGCAGACACGTCGGCATGATCGGCCGCTCCATGATTAACATGGTCAATGCTGGTCGGGCAACGGGCTTACTTGACGCAGATATCAATATTGTTGAAGCACAGCATCTGGGTTACCTGCCTCCGGAATCTGTGATGTTGCTTGCCACGGGCAGCCAGGGTGAGCCTCGAACCGCACTACACAGATTAAGTACCAATACGTTTCGCGACATGGAACTCGAACCGGATGATACGGTTATCTTCAGTTCCAAAGTAATACCCGGTAATGAAGAAAGCGTCGCGGCCCTGATAGAACGACTTGAAGCCATGGGTGTCACTGTCCACGGCGAACATAACGTCACAGATCTGATTCATGCCTCAGGTCATCCGGCAGCCGACGAGCTACTTGCCATGTATGAGTGGGTACAACCGCAAGTGATGATACCGGTACATGGCGAAGCAGAACACATGCAAGCCAATGCGCTACTGGCGAAGAAAGCCGGTATCCCGAGACAGATCCATGGCGAGAACGGTGATCTCTTTATTATCGCACCCAACAAGGCGATCCGCCGAGGCGTGTTGCCAACCGGCAGACTCGCACTTCAGGGCCGCAAGCTGGTTCCCGTAGCCACCGATTAGTGACAAATCATCGCGACCTCACGCAAGGATCTGTCAGCGGTCATCTGGTAGCAATGGCAATCCCTGCGGCGATGGGAATGATCTTCACCACGCTCTACAATCTGACCGATTTCTGGTTTGCAGGCAAGTTATCTGACGATGCCCTTGCCGGTGTAGCTATCGCAGGGTCTGTGTTTATGTTGATCCTCAGCGGCAGTATCGGTATGCAGACAGGTACTACCGCAATGGTCGCATCAGAAGTTGGCCGCGGTAATACTGATTCGGTAAGTAACTGGATCGATCAGGCAACCGGTCTCGGACTATTTTTGTCAATACTTTGTCTCGCAATCGGCCTGCTGGCAGCCGACCCATTGATTAAATTTCTCGGGGCGGAACCGCATGTACATCTGTACGCAAAGCGCTATGTGTTGATAGTTTTATGCGGATGCGTGTCGTTTATACTTGCCGGTGTTGCAGCCGGTGCTTTGATGGCACTGGGTGACACTGTATCAAACCGCAATGCGCTTGCGCTCGGACTACTTGCAAATTTCGCCCTTAACCCGCTACTGATCTTCGTTTTCAGACTGGGGGTTGCAGGTCTTGCTATCGCGACAGTTCTGATTAAACTCGCTACCGCAATCTACCTGTACCGTGTGCTTAAAAGGCGCACTGGCAAAAGAGTGAAAATAGCCTTTAACATGCATAACTGGCTTGAGCTATTGCGCCAGGTCATACCCGCAAGCTTTACCATGCTGACCATCGTGCTTGGTGGTTTTATAACGGTTAGTTTTATCGGTCGTTTCGGTAGTGAAAGCATCGCCGGATTCTCTGTTGGATTGCGTATAGAACAACTGTTACTACTGCCCGCGCTGGGACTGAATGCAGCTGTTATGGCTCTGGTCGGACAGAATTTTGGTGCCAACAACCCTGAACGAGTTAAAGAGACTTATACCAAAGCACTGTTTACAGGGCTTTGTATTGCGGTGTTTTCAATTCCAATAATGATATTCCTCTCCCCGGCCCTGATCGGTTTTTTTTCAACAAACAGTACCATCATAGAAACCGGAACCGCCTATCTTAGAATTGATGCATTGGCCTACTTTGCCTACATAGTCTTGTTTGTCAGTGTTGCAACACTGCAGGCAATCAAAAAACCTGTCTTTCCAATGTACCTGGGCATCGCAAGACAGCTCGCCCTGCCAACAGTGATCAACTATTTTTTGATCGTAGTCCTTGGACTACCCATGATCTGGTTGTTTGTATCAATCATTTCTGTGGCTATTTGTAGTGCTATTGTCTCACACTGGTATACCTGGCGCGCGTTAAACCACCTGAATTAACCACTTACCTGTACTCGTAACACCATAAATCTGGCTGTATGATACAAATATCAAAGCAACGATTTCCCGGCATCCACTATGGCCCAGTTCAATCTACCGGAACCGCAGCCCGACCCGCTACTGCATTTAGTCAGTAAATACCATGCTGATACCCGCCACGACAAAATCGACCTCGGTGTCGGTGTGTACCGCGATGACGATGGCAATACACCCGTACTTCGTGCAGTTAAGGAGGCAGAAAACAGACTGCAACAGCTACAGCCGAGCAAGAGTTATCTCGGCTTAACCGGTGACAATGAATTTGTCGAACAACTGGGCATTTTACTATTTGGCCAGTCAATCAACCATAGCGCCACCTATGCGTTCGGTGCACAAACGCCCGGTGGCAGTGGTGCACTAAGACTGGCAGCAGAAATCTATAAGATCGCACATCCCAAGGGTACTTTGTGGGTTGGCCTGCCAACCTGGCCGAATCACTTGCCCTTAACGGAATCAGCTGGTGTAGACACCGCCACCTATGAATACTTTGACAAAAACTCGCAACAGGTTCTGTTTGAAAATCTGCTCGAGGTGACAGACCGTGCCAGACCGGGCGACGCTATTATTCTGCATGGCTGTTGCCACAATCCAACCGGCGCAGACCTCACTACCGTACAGTGGCAGCAACTTGTATCGCTGCTCACTGCAAAGGAAATAATCCCGATTGTTGATCTTGCCTATCATGGTTTAGGCAACGGTTTGGAGGATGATCTTGCCCCTGTCCGCCTGATCACAACACGCTGCCCCGAAGTTCTGGTGGCTACCAGTTGCTCAAAGAATTTCGGGCTCTACAGAGACCGTACCGGCGCGGTCTATATGACATCACACGAAAAACGCACGGCAACCAGAGCGCAGGCAGTTTTTGGTCAAATAGCACGGACTATATATTCGATGCCACCGGATCATGGTGCTGCTGTAGTAAAAATAATATTGCAGGACAACACATTAAGACAACAGTGGCACGATGAACTCAGTTCAATGACTGCACGCATCAAATCACTACGTCAATCAATGGCCGACAGTTTCCCGGTACTCGGTTTTGTAGCCAGGCAGAAAGGTTTATTTTCACTTCTACCCCTGAATCCTGCGCAGGTTAATACACTGATTGACGAACACGCTGTTTATCTTGCCGGTGATGGTCGCATAAATATCGCTGGCTGCCAGGAGCATCAAATTGAAAGATTCGTAGCGGCTCTTAAGGCCGTTGATTTTTGTGGTACTACACCATGACACATAATTAAATCTGGGTATGATCTTTAGAGTTGATAAGTGCCATCTTTAAAAGTGTTAATTATTATCTATAGATACTTTTGCCGCCAACAAGGCAATATGTCCGAAGTCTGCGGACTTGCCTCGAACACACCACGGGCTATTGCTCTTGATAAGCATACAGATGCAGCATGACCAAGCGCTGCCTCGGTAGCAGCATCGGCTACCTCTTCGGCGCTGCTGCCGGTACTAATTGAAAATACCAGATCTCCATCATATAACGTGTGAGCAGGCACTATTGCCCGTGCTAATCCATCATGACTCACCGTTGCAAGGCGTTTTAGCTGACTACTGCTTAGCGTTGCATCTGTAGCAACCACTGCAATAGTGGTATTGCTTCCGTTGTCCTCTGACAGACCTTCATTGATGAATGTTATTTCTGCCTGCTGTGAACAGATACCATGATCACCAAACTCTTCATCATGTTCAAATGGTGCTGCCCAGAACTTGCCACTATCACCGGTTATTACCGAACCACGCGCATTGACTACGACAAGTGCACCCACCATGGTGCCATCCGGCATACATACGGATGCAGAGCCGAGACCACCTTTAAGATTGGCAGTTGTCGCACCGGTTCCTGCGCCACAAGTACCGAGTGAAAAATCTACACTGGCATTACGATACGCCTGACTGCCAAGTGCCGGATAAGGGTTAGTACTCCACTGCTTATCACCACCGTTTAACAAATCAAATACTATTGCAGCGCTAACCAGTGGTACACGCACATCTGCGACCGCGAAACCTCTGCCATCACGACGCAACTCATCCATTACACCACTCGCTGCATCGAGACCAAAAGCAGATCCACCCGAGAGCACTATCGCATCAATCTTAGAGACCAGTTTATCCGGTGCGAGAAGATCCGTTTCACGTGTTCCGGGAGCACCACCACGAACATCAACCGATGCCGTGAAAGGTTTATCCGCATATAACACTGTGGTGCCACTTTTGAGTTGTTGGTCTTCAGCATTACCAACATAAAGCCCGTCGACATCAGTGATCAGGTTTTTCGGTCCGACTTTGATTGGCTTGAACCCTTTTGGTTTACTAACCGTTATAGACAAAATAATGTTATCTGATTAACTAAGTGCTGGATTTTCGAGAGTCACAGTCCTATGCTCTCCAGTCGCTGTTAATAACTATAAACCGGTCCCGATGCCACGCCAATTCATTTTATCCCCTCGCGCGGCAACTGCTCTGCTACTTCCCGGTCTCTTTGTATTCCTCTGGAGCACCGGCTTCATTGGTTCAAAAATAGTCGTGCAACATGCACCGCCACTGACTTTCCTGGCCATGCGACTTGGCATCGCTTCTCTGGCACTCGTACCGTTGCTTGTGTTGTTACCGTGTAAATGGCCCGACAGATTGTCCATCTACCTGCATTCCGCTGTTGTCGGCATCCTTGTGCACGGCTTGTATCTCGGTGGTGTGTTCGTGGCGATATCACTCGGCACCGGTGCCGGCTTAAGCGCGCTGATCGTCGGTTTACAGCCGCTGCTGACGCTGTGTTTGTCGGTGATTTTTATCGGTGAAAAGGCCGGACCACTCAAGGTTGCCGGCGTACTGGTCGGCTTAGCCGGTTTTATCATCGTCATTTCTGATCAGATCACTTTTAGCCAACTAAGTATTTCAGGTTTAATTCTCTGCAGCGTGTCGTTGCTTGGTATTTCCGCTGGTACGGTCTATCAGAAGCGGATAACAACCGACATCGATCTGCTACCCGGGGTGTTCATACAATACATTGGAGCAACACTGGCACTGCTGCCTTTCGCCATACTACTGGAAACCAATGAGATTAACTGGAACGCAGAGTTCATACTGGCATCCGCCTGGCTGGTATTGGGTTTGTCAGTTGGCGCTGTGCTGCTTTTGATGCGATTTATACAGTCTTCGGAGGTTGGCAATGTGTCAAGTCTTTTCTACCTCGTGCCACCCCTGACAGCGCTCGAAGCTTTCCTGCTGTTCGACGAGAGCCTGTCTTCAATAGCCATCGCAGGTATGCTGCTCTCCGTGGGTGGTGTTGCAATGGTGTTACACAGTCCCAAGCCGGACGCCTGATATATTGACAATTAATTAACTTGGCTTGGATTTGCTGCTGGTTCCTGTACATTACCGCTTTAACTTGAACAAAGAGCGAACCAGTTACCTGTGAAGCTGATCAACCCAACCGCCACATCACTAAAAATTGCTATCCACGCTATAAGAACTCTGCTGTTGGTGCTCGTTTCAGTTTGCCTGGTTTCTGCTTGTGACAGCAGTGATTCCAGCAGTGTCATCGCAGATGCTCCGCTGTTTTCAGGCACAATATCGACTCCCAGAGGAATTGCACAACGGTCCATCTCGCTAAAGTCACCGGATGGTAACTTCAGCGAAGCGGCAGTCGATGAGTTCGGTAATTTCATTCCGCAACCAGCGGCCACAGGTGACCGCTTTTTAATGCGAGCAGATCTGGGCAATGACAATTTCCTCTACAGCATTGCGCATCTGACAGATGAGACCGAAAACCGTCAGAATATTCACAGCTACACCGATCTCGTCGCACGCACCTGGTTTGCCGACCTCGGACTGGATATCAACTCCGTTTTCGCCAGCCGCGCCGGTATCGATAATTTTCCGGACGTTGATGGCATCAATACAATTGATGCAAACATCCAGGCGATCGTATCCGACGTACTGCAGGTCTATGGTCTGTCAGATGTCAGTCTTTCAAACTCGGCATACGAAAAAAACGACACTGGCATTGATCGCTTTCTAAATGAAAATCCGGTGATTATTCGCGACAACCGCGCGACGATCATTGTCAATGACCCGCTAACCAATTTGCAGGCAACAGCTGTCAATCGGGTACAGTTAAATACATCATTTGGTGTGACAGACATCACCCCTCCGGAGCAACCGCAAGCGCTTCGAGCGCTGGGCAGCGAGATCAGCGGTACCGATGCCACCAGCCGTGAAAACGCCATCGTGCTGGCCTGGTCTATAGCAAGTGACAATATAGGTGTCGCACGGTACGACATTTTTCGTGACAACGAACTTATCGGAAGCACGCCTTTTCCGTTTTTCAGAGACCCGAACATAGAGTCTGACACCAGCTATAGCTACACCGTTATAACAGTAGATGAATCCGGCAATCGATCCATTCCTTCAGTGCAGGCGACCGGGATGGCGCTTGCCGAAACCGATACAACACCACCCGCAATACCGTCTTCAGCAACACTCATCGGCAACACAGACAGCATTGATGTCTTTTGGACTCATTCTGACATTTCTGACCTGGCGCGCTTTGAAGTAACACGCACAGGTGGTGACGGCATACTGGTACGTGAAGTCACTACAGCAAGACTCAGCGATATCGTAGTCGCGAGTGGCACTGAATATTGTTATACCATCGTCGCCGTAGACGCGAGCGGAAACCGCTCCGATATAAATCCACGCGCCTGTATGACTACTTCAGGCTCTGCTGTGAATACACAGTCGACAACCCTCCTGCCCACAGTTATCGAAATGGCGCAAACTTCCATTTCAGGCAGTGAAGGCAGTGTTGTATCGGCTTTTGTAAACCGACTCGGTAATGGAATCGGTGAAGTGAGTATCGACTACACTGTAATGCCCGGCACCGCGACGCCGGAAGATGATTACTTTGCGCTGAACGGCACTCTGTTCTGGCCCAATGGCGACATAGTCGCGAGGCAAATAGATATCAGCCTGATACCGGACGGTATTGTGGAAGAGGCAGAAACACTTACTGTGGTACTGACCAGCAGCTCAACAGATGTTGTTGTTACCGATGCCGTTACCACAGTAACAATCATCGATATAGATTAGACGTTTAAAAAACGGTCTATAGCACACGCTGCCCGTATTTACGTCCACCTGCGATGAACAGGACACCATGAATCCCAATACCGTGATCGGAAAACATCTCATCGCAGATTTTTACGGTGCATCCTTTCAGTCAGATATAAAAAGTATCGAACAAGCGCTCAGATCAGCAGCAGAGCAAGCCAGAGCGACAGTGCTTGATGTCGTTTTGCACGAATTTCCAGACAATAACGGCATCACCGGCGTTGCAGTGCTTGCGGAATCACACATCAGTATCCATAGCTGGCCCGAGCATGACTATATAGCTTTTGATATTTTTATGTGTGGTGAAGCGGATCCGCAAATTGCGCTGCGGTGGCTGATAGAGTTTTTCAAGCCTGCAAAAGTTACCACACAAGTGATTGATCGAATGGCACCAACGCCGGAGTCTGCACGGTAGAATTCAGCAAGCTTCAGGTATTCAAGTCAGCAACATCCAACTAATCAAGCTTGTGGTAGTTCGGGTCGCGATTTTAATTTTCAGCTTTATCTAAATTCTCATCGCGATGAAAACCGCACAGTTTGGCCATCTCAACCAACTCGGGCAAAGACCTCGCCTGCAATTTTGCCATCACCCGGGCACGATGATCATCAACCGTACGATGGCTAATATCAAGTTCACGGGCAATGACTTTATTTGATGCATTAGCTGCACCTGCGACCAGCAACGTCATTACATCTCGCTCGCGTGGTGTGAGTGTTTCAAACCGGGATACGAGTTCGCGCCTTTGGTCCGCTTTTTCCATCTGGCTTTTGCATAACTCGAGTGCCTTATCTATAAGACCGGTTAGTTGCTCTACCGGATACGGTTTCTCCAGAAAATCGACAGCGCCAGACTGAATAGCGCGCACAGACATGGGTATATCACCATGACCTGTGACGAAAATAATCGGCAGTATTATTTCCTTTGCAGCCAGATAATCCTGCAGCTCCGTGCCGCTCATTCCGGACATGCGAATATCAAGCACCAGGCAGGCAATCCGATCAGGCTGGAATTTTTCTAAAAATATCTCGGCACTTTCAAACACCTCAGCCTGATATCCACGCTTGGTGAGCGACCTGGCAAGTGCAGAACTGACTGCCACGTCATCATCAACGATATAAACAACTGTAGGATAGTTTTCCACTCGTTATTCTGCTCGCAGCTGGTAATATTGATAAAATATCATCATGGCTTTCATCTGGCTACCGTCGACTATCCGGAATGTCGACAGGCAATGTGAAATGGAATGTTGTCACACTCGGGTCTGTAAAATCTACCCACAATTGCCCTCCATGCGATTCTACGATGGAACGGCTGATCGCCAGCCCCATTCCCATACCATCCTTTTTGGTAGTCAAAAACCGGCTGAACATGTCTTTTTTTACTTCCGCCGAAAGCCCACCGCCCGAATCCTGAACAGAGACCCGAACAAGACCGCTATCCAGTTCGCATGTGGAAATAACCATTTTTCGCACAGCCGGGCTCGATACTTTGATTGCTTCAACCGCATTTCTTTCAAGATTTACGAGTACTTGCTGAATTTGCACCGCATCGATTACCGGACGGGGTAAATCACTTGCCAGGTCGAGTTGGACATCGATTTTATGCTGATTGGCATCAGGCATGCTGAGACGGATGGTCTCGGTAACCAGCTGATTAATATCCGTCTCCGCCACTCCACCGGTTTCTTTGCGCACCATATTGCGCAATCCCTTGATTATTGCCCCGGCACGATTCGCTTCGCTGTGAATATCCTGTATTGCCTCGATATCCGTATCGTCCAGCGCCGGGTTATTCTCAACACCCGATAACAGCGAATCACAGTTATGACTAATTGCGGTGAGCGGCTGATTTAACTCATGCGCCAAACCCGCCGCAAGTTCCCCAACCGTGGTAAGCCGCGAGAAATGCGCAAGGTCAGCACGTAACCGCCGATCCTCTTCTTCAAGCAACTTTCGGTCTGTAACTTCTTCCATTGCAAGCACGCAGTACCGGTTACCGTTGGTATAAAAAGCTGAAAGAGTTATGACTAACCACTCCGTCTCCTCTCCTTTGACAATACTTGTCTCGGTACGGGACGAATCACTATGACCATGCAAAACTGCTTCGATAAGATCTGTTACTTCTTTAAAAGACGGATCCTCGACCGCGACTTTACGTGACAATATTTCTCTGTAGTGCCAGCTTACTCCAGCGCTCTGTGGTTCAATCAGGTGACTGTCACTCGCCTCGGATCCTGTCTGATAGTTATCAACGACCAACCGGGCATAATTATGCCATGCGGTATTGGCCTCAATAATCAATCCATCGAAGTTCAGAATCGCGAGCTTTTGAGGAAGCGCATTCAAAGAGGTACGCAGAAACATCTCTGAATCACGTAGCGCCTGCTCTGCCTGGTGTCGTCCTTTTATTTCCGCCTCTATGAGGCCCTTGTTTGCTTCCTGGAGTCTACGCTCCATATTCTTCCGCGCAGTGATATCACGCCCGATACCACGATAACCTTCGAACTCACCCTTTGCATTAAACAGCGGTTTGCCGCTGACCGCTACCATCCTTGTTTCATTATCAGAGTTTAGCCATTGCACTTCATAATTTTTAAAGTCGGCACGCATATGTAACTGTTTAACCGGCCAATCCCTGTAATCTATCTCGTGCACAAATTCAGGAAGTGCGCCCTCTTTGTCACGAGCATACTGGTTACCTCTTGACGGGAGATCTGGCTGTGATGGAGCAGATAAGGTCCTTCCGGACAACCAGCGCAACCGCAGTTCCCGGTTCATCTCCCAAAACCAGTCTGCACCGTTATCTGCAAAGTCTCTGATACGCTGCACATGTTGACGCTCATCATTTGCAAGCTGAGCCTGAAGATCTCTTTGCCTTGTCAGCAGGGAGGCAATTCCCGCAGCCAGTAACGCGAATGCTGATAACAAGAACACCAGCGATGTACCGAACCTGTTTAAATAGCTGGCCTGCGCATTTACCAGCTCACTGGCAACATCATAGGTCTCTGTGGCAATAACCCGAAGCCTGTCGTGCCGCTCCATCGCTCTGGCTGACGCGATTGAAATTATTTTCTGACGATCAGGCTCAACACCCGGTATGCCCTCTGTTAGCCACTCTCTGATATCTTCTAAAACCGGTTTTGCATAAGCGTGCGCCGTAGAAGCACCATCCAGCCTTTCAAAGCTGTAGGTGGAGCGCATCTGTTCGAGTTGATGCTCTGTTCTCGCCACAACGTTCATTACCGGCTCACTGATCACTGTACCTTTTGAAAGACGTTCAGATTCCAGCGCCAGAATAAGCTGATCATACTCGTGCAACAGTACGGCAACGTCACTTTGCTGCTCCAGGGTTTCAGCAGCGAGCGCATCACTGATACTGGTCGTATTACGCTGCACAAACAACGTCAGCGCCAGAAAAACAGATCCGAGCAGCACAAAAATGACAAACAAGCTCTGGCGGCTTTTTATCGGTCCCATTAGTTATCGCCACTCAATGCCGGTAACTCGACAGTCAACGCGGCACTCCGGACAAGTCATAATTCTGCTCTTTGTAATAGCGTAAGGCTCCCGGATGTAACGGTATGCCGACTCCCTGCAAGGCGTTACCCGCCACCAGATCGCTGCCGCGAGGATGGCTGTTGAGCAAGGCTCGAAGCGTAGTATCACTCCACAATGTGCTGGTTATTTCGTAGGCTGCTGCAGTTGGCAAATCGGCTCGTACTATCATTTGAGCAGATACGCTTAAGGTGTTGATTTCTTCATCGCCTGCATAAATATCTGGCGGAATGCTCTGTGCTGAAAAATATAAATGTTCGTTAGCCAGATCGCTTATCAGATCATTACCCAGAGACACTACCTGTCCGACACCATCTTCTATCAATTTTTGCACAGCGACAACCGGATAGGCAGAAACAATGAAGATCGCATCCACCAAACCACTACGCATTCGTTTAATAGAATCAGCCGGCTTCAAGTAAATAGGCTTTACATCCGCTGAAGACATACCACTGGCCGCCAGAATTAATTCGGCATCAAACTGAGTGCCTGAGCCCAGCTCATCAACGGCTACTCTTTTACCGGTAAGATCCGCAATACTGTTAATATTACTGTCAACTGCCACAACCAGATGCACACTCTCCTGATATAGCGTACCGATAGTTCTGAGCACGCTTTTTAATTCAACACCCTCAAACTGACCCATCCCCTGATATGCCAGACTCACAACGTCTGCCTGTGCAAGGGCAATCTCGAGGAGATTATCGCCAAGGTCTCTGATATTGGACACCGATCCGTTAGAGCGCTGCGGTATTACCAGCAGCGGATTATCGCTGCAACATGCCACTGAGCGCTGGTTGATTTCTTTAGCAATTGCAGAACCTACCGGAAAATAGCTGCCAGCACTACCGCCTGTGCCGAAACGGATAAGCTGTTCCGCATAAAGCTGTGCGCTGCTTGTCATCAATATCAGACAAAGGATGTAGTAACACAGGTGCATTCTTGGTAATACAATCAAGCGCAGCACTCCATATTGAGGAGTTGTTGATGTGGATATTTAGCTGATCTGCGCATTAACAATTTCAGAGCCTTTAACGTTTATGAATACAATCTACCATAGTGGACACGCCACGAAACGCAGGAAACAACCCTGTCAGCTGAAATTCGCTAAATGCAACAGAATTGTTACACAAACTCGCCATCAAAAATACACCAAATCTACGCTGCCAACTGGTATTAAAGGTCTGATCAAAACGCTTCAGTGAATCCGAAAAATGAGATAGTCTGCTCTCGTCCATATACCGGGAAACCAACTTGAGCAAGGCAGTCATCGGCAAAGCCGCTCCGGCTTTTACTCTACCTTCAACCGGGGATAAGTCAGTAAGACTCAGCTCCCTTAAGGGACAAAACGTCGTATTGTTTTTCTATCCGCGGGACGCCACTCCCGGGTGCACCACTGAAAACCAGGACTTCAGAGACGCACAGGAAAAATTTGAAAAGGCGAACACAATAGTACTGGGCATCTCTCAGGATCCGATAAAAAGCCATGAGAAATTTCATACTAAACAAAACCTCAATTTTGACCTTTTAAGTGACGAAAGCGGAGATATCTGCAACAAGTACGGCGTGCTAAAAATGAAAAAAATGTATGGCAGGGAGTTCGAAGGCATAGAACGCTCGACATTCCTGATTGACGCCGGTGGCAAATTAAGAGCCGAGTGGCGTAAAGTCAAAGTGCCGGGTCATGTTGACGAAATTCTTGCCGCAGCAATTGCGCTTAGCGAGTGATCACGGGAATCGCTATGACGCCTGATCAAATCAGCTATTCTACCCTTCCATGACAACAACATCATTTGATATCGCCGTCATAGGTGCAGGTATTGCCGGCGCTTCTGTGGCAGCTGCACTGGCAGAACACGTGTCTGTCATATTAATCGAAAAAGAACAACACCCGGGCTATCACAGCACAGGACGTTCTGCCGCCATGTATATCCCGAGCTACGGACCACCGATGATACAGGCACTAACCAAAGCTTCAGGCGAATTTCTGCATAAGCCGCCAATTGATTTTTGTACAACACCATTACTCAACCCACGTGCTGAAATGCTCATAGCACGTAAAGATCAGCTGGCAGCAATAGACAAGTTTATGCAGCATCATTCAGCTGATAAAAATGTACACCGGCTTGACGCCATCGAAGTCAGAAAACAGTGTCCACTGCTGAAAAAAAACTACGCAGTATGCGGAATTCTTGACACATCAGGCAACGATATTGATGTCAACACACTTCATCAGGCATACCTCGCAAGATTCAAAGCTTCAGGTGGAGTACTGACCACCAGCAGTCAGGTCACTGAATTACGGAGCCAGTCTCCGGGTTGGTCGGTAGTCACAAGCAAAGCAAAATACACCACTGACATTGTAGTCAATGCAGCGGGAGCATGGGCCAATGAGGTCGGCGCCATGGCTAGAGCAGAAAGGATTGGTCTGGTTGCAAAACGTCGCACCGCACTAACGATCGATACACCGCCAGACATCAATACCGCATCAATGCCGTTGGTAGCAGATATCGATGAAGCTTTTTATATTAAACCCGATGCAGGCAGCCTGCTGCTTTCACCGGCAAATGAAGATCCGATGCCACCTTGTGATGTACAACCGGAGGAACTGGATATTGCTGTCTGCATAGATGAGGTAGAAAAAGCATTCGACTTTAAAGTGACAAGCATCAAACATAAATGGGCCGGGCTGCGAAGCTTTGTATCTGATAACGAGCCGGTCGCCGGGTACTCTGAAAAAGCCGGTAATTTTTTCTGGCTAGCCGGTCAGGGCGGATATGGCATTCAATCATCCCCTGCACTGTCCAAATATGCAGCGTCCATGATTCTGGGTAACGAAATTCCATCTGACCTGATCAGTCACGGAATTGACCACACTGGTCGTCTCGGGGTAGCACGTTTAAGCAGTTAAGTACTGATGCAACAAAACGCTCTTTATGAACTGCCTTAGCCTGCATTATTCATGAGGATTCGGCGTCCAGAGTCATTATCGCTAAACAGG
>CAZKAQ010000057.1:0-21652 GCA_964550655.1 uncultured Granulosicoccaceae bacterium | reverse complement strand
CTAGGCCATCGCGGTTTTGGTTGCGCGCTTGAATTTGATTTTGTAGTTGTCAAGAACTGTGCAACCGAGAAATGCAAACAGTGCGACGACTTCAATGAGATCGGCAACCGAGTCATCAACACGTAACGATGCCTGTATATAGGAAGCGCCAACGTTGACATAAGAGATAAGCAGCGCGGCCAGGAGAATACCCAACGGCTGTAATCTGCCCAGAAAGGCAATAACAATTGCTGCAAAGCCAAAGTTTTCGAGATAGTTCTCAGCCTGTATCAGTTTGCCGGTTTCAGCAGTCAGATATACCGCGCCAGCAAGTCCCGCCATTGCACCGGATAAGGCGAATGACAGCCAGACAGTATTCTTTGGAGAAAACCCTGCAAAGCGTTCAGCGCGTGGCGTGAACTGTGCGACCTTTAAGCGAAAGCCGAGCAGCGTAAACATTAGCACTGCCGCAAGTGCGATAAACGCAACTAACAATATGATCAGACCGGTGTGCAGCTCCGTGCCGTCAATCAGTGTTGATGCGCGGACGCTATCGGCTATCGGGTAGGTTTCTGCCTGTCCAGCTTTCGGATCACCTTTAAGCGGGCCGATACATAAGTACGTCAGAAAATGGGCTGCCACATAGACAAGCATAAGAGACGTAAGTAACTCGTTGGTATTGCAAGTGACGCGAAGCAACGCCGGAATCATTGCCCATAAACAGCCTGCGATAACTCCTGCCAGAATCAATATTGGAAATACCCATGCAGAGTCGGGACTGCCAAGCAGAAGATAAGCTGCGTAGGCGCCAATGGATCCGAAGGCAAATTGACCTTCGGCACCAATGTTCCAGATATTGGCGCGGTAACCGACTGACAGCCCGATCGCGATGCAGGCAAGATACGCTGCCTGTTGAAGTACGAGGCCCCACTGCACCTCCATGCGTCTGCCTTGCCACGGAAATGTCATCATCTGCCAGATGGCATCCAGTGGCTTGTCACTCATGATGAATAGCACGGCAACTGAAAACAGTGCCGTGATAAAAAGCGCTAACAGTATCGAGCGCAGGTTGGTCCACAGTGTGGTGTGCTTTCTGGGTTCAAGGTAAATCATGCTGCCTCCGAGCTCCCGGTCATGGCAAGGCCGAGTTGCTCGGTATTCCATTCTCCAACAGATCTTGCTTCACCCAGTGTGCCGTGATGCAGTACTGCCAGTTGATCGGATATTTCAAGTAGCTCATCGAGATCCTGACTGATCACTATAATTGCAGAGCCACTTGCAGCAAGCTTCAATAGTGCTTCGCGTATACGTATTGCAGAAACCACGTCAACACCCCAGGTGGGTTGATTGATGATAAGTACAGAAGGTCCTTTAATGATTTCCCGGCCAACAACAAACTTTTGCAGATTGCCACCTGATAAATTGCGTGCAGCGAGTTTGCTACCGGCATGGCGTACATCAAACTCGCTTGTGACCTGATCTGCCTTGTTAGCAAGATAGCGGCTGCTGACAATACCGTTTTTACTTGCCTGCGGATTAGAGACGTTGGTCAGCAGGATGTTATCGTTTAAGTCGAGTTGTGGCACAGCTGCATGACCGAGTCTTTCTTCGGGTACAAACATCGCACCGAGTGCACGTCTTTCATTCGGATTTAAAGCACCAGCAGGTATGTTGTTAATGACAATGGACTGGCTCTGCGTTGTTGTGGTTTCACCACTGAGCGCGGTGTAGAGTAATTCCTGTCCATTACCTGCGACACCTGCAATGCCGAATATCTCGCCTGCGTGTACCTGCATGTTTTTAATGCGTAGTGTCAGGTCATTGTCTTTCAGTGTCAGGTCGGATACATGTAATCGTTGATCACCAATAGGCCTCAGTTGTTTTCGAACGCTGATTTCGCGACTGCCGAGCATGAGTTCTGCAATCGTTTCGGGGCTTTCCTGACGCGGATCCAATGTGCCGACCAGGCTGCCGCCGCGCAATACGGTGGCAGTATCGCAGAGGGCTTTAACTTCTTTAAGTTTATGACTAATGAACACAATGCCGTGACCATTTCCTGCAAGCTTGCGCACTGTGTCGAACAGTTGTTCTGCTTCCTGTGGTGTTAACACGGAAGTAGGTTCATCAAGAATAAGAAGTTGCGGATTCAATAGCAGTGCACGCAGTATTTCAATGCGTTGTTTTTCACCGGCTGATAATTCAAATACCGACCGTCGCGGTTCTACTGAAAGGCCGTAGCGATCGGCCAGTTCCATAATCTGATTTTCGAGTGCTTTGCCCTGCACCGCACCATCAATGCTGAACGCGATGTTCTCTGTGACGCTCAAGCCGTCGAACAGGGCGAAGTGTTGGTGCACCATGCCAATGCCAATGGCGCGTGCTTTTTTGGGGCTGTCGATTGTGCAGTGTTCGCCCTTCCAGAGAATTTCTCCGTTGTCGGGTTGCTGCAAGCCACAGATGATTTTCATCAGTGTTGATTTGCCCGCACCGTTTTCACCCAACAAGGCATGTATCTGTGAAGCGCCAACCGCAAAGTTGATCTGGTTGTTGGCAACGACATCGCCGAAAGTTTTGCTTATATCACAGGTTTCGAGCAGGGGAGCTACTGTTGGCTGCGAGTTCATTCCTCACCATGTTAAGTTGTCTGTTCACAAGCCTGAATGCTGTTCCGACCCGTCCTGTCAAGAATACACGTCAGCCGGTGTCAGTTGGGAATTTTGTTGTGCCCGACATCTGTTGTGGCTGAATAACCGAGCCCTGCGGCAGTGCTGG
Source organism: uncultured Granulosicoccaceae bacterium (assembly GCA_964550655.1). GTDB lineage: Bacteria > Pseudomonadota > Gammaproteobacteria > Granulosicoccales > Granulosicoccaceae. The sequence continues at coordinate 18,901 of CAZKAQ010000057.1, read as the reverse complement.
GTGAGTGTGAGTTTCGGTAGCAATTACAACGACTTTCGAGCGCCTTATCAGCTTAATGATGGAAACTGTTAACTGGTCTGCCGCTGGTACAATCGGGCGACTGAACTGGCACTTGAACAAAACCTGACTAGCCCCGACCATAGCGCCATCACTAAAAGGAACAACCCCATGAAAATGACCACTGAAGAGGCGTTTGTGAAAGTACTGCAAATGCATGGTATCGAGCACGCATTCGGTATTATCGGCTCTGCTTTTATGCCAATTTCCGATCTTTTTCCAAAGGCAGGTATTACTTTCTGGGATGTCGCGCATGAAACCAATGGGGGTTTAATCTGCGATGGCTACTCTCGTGCCACCGGCAAGATGGGAATGGCTATTGCCCAAAACGGTCCCGGTGTGACCGGTTTTGTAACCGCCATCAAAACAGCCTACTGGAATCACACACCGATGCTTCTGGTGACGCCACAAGCAGCAAACAAAACTATCGGGCAGGGTGGTTTTCAGGAAGTTGAACAAATGAATATGTTCTCCGATATGGTTTGCTATCAGGAAGAAGTTCGTGATCCTGCACGTATTGCAGAGGTGCTCAACCGCGTCATCACAAAAGCCTGGCGTGGCTGTGCGCCGGCGCAAATAAATGTGCCTCGCGATTACTGGACTCAGGTAATAGATATTGAAATGCCGCAGGTGCTTAACATTGAATCTCCTGCCGGTGGTGCCAATGCGATTGCTGAAGCAGCAGAGCTTTTGTCAAATGCCAGTTTCCCTGTGATTCTGTCTGGTGCAGGTGTGGTGATCGGTGGTGCTATTAACGATACCGCAGCACTTGCAGACAGATTGTCTGCTCCGGTCTGTTGTGGTTATCAGCACAATGATGCATTCCCGGGCTCGCACCCGATGGCGGTTGGTCCGCTCGGCTATAACGGTTCAAAGGCTGCAATGGAGTTGATCTCCAAAGCCGATGTGGTGCTGGCACTGGGTACACGTTTGAATCCGTTCTCTACCTTACCGGGTTACGGTATTGACTACTGGCCGCAGGACGCGAAAATTATTCAGGTAGATATCAACTCTGACCGCATTGGTCTGACCAAAAAAGTCACTGTGCCTATTTGTGGTGATGCAAAGCTTGTAGCTCAGTCACTGCTTGAGAAACTGTCTCCCACCGCCGGTGATGCGGGACGTGAAGATCGTCAGAGTCTGATTCACAGCACCAAGTCAGCATGGTTGCAGACCTTGTCCAGTATGGATCACGAAGATGATGATCCGGGTACCGTCTGGAATGCTGAAAGCCGTAAGCGTGACCCTGATCGTATGTCGCCTCGCATGGCATGGCGTGCTATTCAGATGGGCTTGCCGGAAGACGTTATTATTTCAAGTGACATCGGTAACAACTGCGCTATCGGTAATGCCTACCCGTCTTTTGAAAAAGGTCGTAAGTACCTGGCACCTGGCTTGTTTGGTCCGTGTGGTTATGGCTTTCCTTCGATCATTGGTGCCAAGATCGGTTGTCCTGATGTTCCTGTTGTCGGTTTTGCCGGTGACGGTGCATTCGGTATCTCAATGAATGAAATGTCTTCAATCGGTCGTCAGGAATGGCCGGCCATTACTATGGTTATTTTCCGTAACTTCCAGTGGGGTGCCGAGAAGCGAAACACCACATTGTGGTACGAAGATAACTTCGTTGGTACCGAGCTTGATCCACATTTAAGCTACGCAAAAATTGCCGACGGCTGCGGCCTTAAGGGTGTTGTGGTTAAAACTATGGATGAGCTGACAGATGCTTTGCATGAGTCATGTAAGCAACAGGCGAATGGTGTGACTACCTTCATTGAAGTTATTCTGAATCAGGAATTAGGTGAGCCATTCAGACGTGATGCGATGAAAAAGCCTGTTGAAGTCGCTGGTATAAATCCGGCTGATATGAAGCCACAGGTGGGTGCTATTTAGCTTCTGACTATTACAGGTTTAGCCAGCAGGCTGAAGTGTTTCAAAAGCCCCGCGCAATGCGGGGCTTTTTTGTATCGGCAGGTTTAAAAGAGTTGCCGTTGATTAATTACTGGTAGCCGTTTTAAGTGACACTGAAGTTTCAAGGTTCCCTGTTAATCAGGAACGCATTAGCGAACCTGCAGGATCAAATAGCGGCTCTGTTATCAGTCTTGCCGAATAGCGTTTACCGAGTATCTCTATTTCAAAAAAGTCTGCCTCAGTGTTACCTGCCAGATCAGTCGGGATATATCCCTGTGCCAGAGATTCTTTAACGCTATGGCCGTAACCGCCTGAGGTGACCCAGCCGACTACCTGCCACTCGCCGTCTTTTTGAGTGCTTACTGCAGGTGTTTCGTTACCATTGGCATCAAAACGTGGTGCACCATAACCATGAGGTGCACTGATGCTTTGATAAGCTTTAGCGGTTTTGGCCCAGATCGGTTCATCACCCATGACATCGGTTTTGTCCGTGGCAATGGTAAATGATACGCGTCGCAGGGCACCACCGTCGGCGAATTCTTCGGCGGCTTTTTCACGGCCGATAAAGTGGTTCTTTTCAAGTTGTATGAAGCGTTCCATCGCACCTTCATATGGGCCATAGATCGGGCGTAGTTCTGCAAACCAGGTAGGGAAGTTTTTTTCCAGTCGCATCGACAGCAATGCGCGCATGCCGAAGTCTTTAATGCCGTGTTCTTCTCCCGCCTCTTTAATGGCCAGATAAATACGGCGTTGGTAGGCGGGCTCCATCCATAACTCATAGCCCAGATCTCCGGTATAGGTGATTCTGTTTACAAGGCATGGGCTGCCTGCAACATCCATGGCTTTGTGGTCCATAAATCTGAGTGACTTATTATCTACTGCGTGGTGGGTAAGCTTTGCCAGTACTGCTCTTGATAGTGGCCCTGCGATTGACAGACCGACCATGGTTTGTCCAAAGCGGTGAATGTTGACTGTGCCGTCATCCGGCAACTGTTGTTCAAACCATCGCATATGATAGATCTGTGCGCCGGATGAACCCCATACATAGAACAGATTGTCGGCAGATTTGGCAATGGTGAAATCACCGATTAACTTGCCGTTTGAATTGAGCATCGGAGTTAAAACAATACGACCCGTCTTCGGCATGGTATTGGTCATCAGGTGGTTTAACCAGGCTTCAGCACCGCTGCCGGTAATTTTGTACTTTGCAAAATTGGCGATTTCGGTTACACCGACTCGTTCGCGTACGGCCATGACTTCATTGCCAACATGTTTGAAGTCATTAGAGCGATGAAAAGAAAGCACGTCTTTTGCTTCTTCCCCCGGAAGTGCGAACCATAGCGGTGTTTCAAGTCCCCAGGTGTCTCCCATGACAGCGTTGTTGTCGCGAATCATGATGTCGTACAGTGGTGTGGTTTGTTGCGGTCTTGCGGCGGGTAGTTCTTCGTTTGGAAATCTGATTGAAAAGCGCCGTGAATAATTTTCGCGAACCTTGGCGTTGGTATAACCCAGTGTTGTGAAATCACCGTAGCGCGCGACGTCCATGCCGAAAATATCGTAGCCGGGATCACCATCTACCATCCAGTTTGCCAACGCCATGCCGACGCCGCCCCCCTGACTAAAGCCCGCCATCACAGCGCAGGCGCACCAGAAGTTAGGTAGTCCCTGCACCGGTCCGACAAGTGGATTGCCATCAGGTGCAAAGGTGAAGGGTCCGTTGATTGTCTGCTTTATACCTGCATTGGCAAAAGCCGGAAAATGTTTAAACGCGATTTCAAGAGAGGGTGCAATACGATCGAGATCAGGCGCCAGCAGCTCGTGCCCGAAATCCCATGGCGTTTGTTGTGGTGACCAGGGCTTACAGGCTTTTTCATAAGTGCCAAGTAGTAAGCCGCTGCGTTCTTGTCGGGTATAGATCTCGCCTTTGAAATCTATAACACCGACAAGTTCACGTCCGGTGTCCTGATTAAATTCGACAACTTCCGGCATTTCGTCAGTCAACAGATACATGTGCTCCATTGCCAATACCGGAAGTTCTATCCCCGCCATGCGTCCTATTTCCCTTGCCCATAAGCCACCGGCATTGACGACATGTTCGGTAGTTACCGTGCCTTTTTCAGTAGTTACAGTCCAGTTGCCATTACCGGACTGAGTAATATCAGTGACGCGATTACGCAGCTCTATGGTGGCACCGAGCGTCTGTGCAGCTTTGGCGTATGCGTGTGTTGTGCCCGATGGATCGAGATGCCCCTCAACCGGATCCCACAGTGCACCGGTGAAATTGCTTTCGTCCATCAGAGGAAACATGGCTTTGGCTTCTGTTGGCGTGATTATTTCTGTTTCCATACCCAGTGCGCGGCCCGTGGCATGCACGTAACGCAAAAAATTCATACGCTCTTCTGTGTCTGCCATCATCACGCCGCCGGTCAGATGCAAGCCACAGGATTGTCCTGAAATTTTTTCGAGCTCATCGTACAAAGATACGGTGTAGGCCTGTAACTTTGCGACGTTTGGATCACCGTTAAGTGTATGGAAGCCGCCTGCCGCGTGCCACGAGGAGCCCGACGTGAGTTCCGATCTTTCGATAAGCAGAACGTCGGTCCAGCCTGCTTTGGCCAGATGAAACAACACTGAGCAGCCGACAACTCCACCACCGATTACTACCGCGCGCGCATGTGTTTGCATGACGATACCAGGCCCTTGATAAAAAACACGAGCAATGTAGCACGGCGAAATGTCAAATCAACACATCGGGTCGTTCGGGTATCGTTTTGATGCCGCTTTTATAGTTACTTTGTAGCGAGTTGTTACCACGGCTTTAGCGACAAGATTTTAAGAGGTCGGACCAGTCGACCAATAGTTTGCATTGCTCAGGTTTTGCCCTGAACAATTCTATCTGGAATCAAGGCGCAGAACTGAATCGCAAGTCCTGCCAGAATGCCCTGGCCGACTGATTCATAATGACGTTAAACGCAAATGCTGGCATCGTTTGTATGAAGCGCATGATGGGCCGTCATGGCTATTTCCCAAAAACCTGAAAATCCGTTACAAGCGAGGAAAGCACCGGCATAGATCGCCGCACGAGATGTCTCAATTTGCCCGTATGGTTGTCAAAGCAACCAATTGCTGGCAATAAAATACATATATCATTTACATATTGTCCACAGCCTCGCTGGTAGTCTGTCGGTAAGTGTAATAGTGACACCGAAATTGGTCAGAAACATAAGCAGGCAATGATGAGTCACAATGTTGTTGATAAGTTAAAGCAGACGTTTGCCACTGCTGACGCACTGGCTGCTGATGATCTGGCTGAAATTTATACGCCGGACATCGTATTCGTGGATCCGCTTGGCAGGGTAGAGGGGCTTGACAAACTGACCCGCTACTTCAGTGGTGTTTATAAAAATGTCACGAGCTGCAGGTTTGATTATCTTGAAGAATGTCGGTTGGACGGTAAAACATCTATCAAATGGGATATGTATTTTGAGCATCCGAAGCTCGGTGGTGGTACTGAAATAAAAGTTCGCGGTGTATCACTGCTTACCTTTACTGATAAAGTGTCATTTCACGAAGATATTTACGATGTCGGCTCTTTAATGTATGAACACGTGCCTGTGCTCGGTGCGCCGGTCCGATGGCTCAAGCGTCGAGCGCATAATGTCGCCTCCTGATCAAAAGTGGTAACTACCGCGGAGTATGATCGACCAGATATGACCGGATATGATTAGAAATAAAAACATTTGGATAACCGGTGCGAGTTCTGGCATAGGTTCCGAGCTTGCCCTGCAACTGGCCGAAGCGGGTAATACTGTGGTCGCCAGTGCTCGAAGTATAGATAAACTGACAGCCTTGGGTACCAGGTCTGAAGCAATGGACGGTGTTATCGTGCCATTGACTTATGAGGTCACTCAGGACGCAGAAACTGACACTGTTCGTACCGAACTGGCGGGCATAGTCAGTACACTGGACATTGTTATTATCTGTGCCGGCCACTGTGAATATATTGATAACGCAGAACTTGATATCGATCTTTTCAGACGTGTCTATGATGTCAATGTATTCGGTGCGGTTAACTCAATGATGGTCGCATTGCCATTGCTTAAAAAAGCAGATACCACCAACAAGGGTAAGCCGCAGATTGTTGCCATAGCCAGTCTTTCTGCGGTTACCAGCTTACCGCGTGCCGAAGCCTACGGATCATCCAAAGCAGCGATGATCTATCTGTTTAATACGTTGCGGCTTGATCTTGAAAATACAATTGATGTCACAGTTGTAAACCCGGGCTTTGTGGATACAAAAATGGTAGAGCAAAATGATTTCCCAATGCCGTTTCTGATGTCTCCGTCAGAGGCTGCAAGTCATATAATTAAAGGTGTTGCGAAGAGAAAACTCACGTTAAATTTTCCACTTCGCTTATGGCTGCTACTGAAAGTGCCTTCTTTAATACCCTTCGTATGGTACCGGTGGATCGGACCACGGCTGGTCCGTTCTTCGTAATGCTCTGTAAAATGAAAACAATGCTAACGGCTGGGGTATCGTAGAGTTGAAGATTGCGATTGTCGGGGCTGGAATATCCGGCCTTACCTGTGCCTATTACCTCGCCCGCGATCATCAGGTTACTGTGTTTGAAACAGAACCTGAAATCGGCGGTCACACGGCAACCAAAACTGTTGAGATGTCAGGTAACTCATACGAGGTGGATACGGGTTTTATTGTTTACAACGACTGGACCTACCCGAATTTTATGGCTTTGATGAATGAGATCGGGGTCTCTGGTCGAAAATCGGAAATGAGTTTCAGCGTCACTTGTGAGTCAAGCGAACTTGAGTATGCTGGCAGTAGTATCAGTACTTTATTCGCTGACAGAAAAAATCTGTTGCGACCTGCCTATTGGAAAATGCTCCGCGATATTGTGCGTTTTAACAAGATCGCAACCGCAGACCTTAAAAGCGGCAGCATAACTGCGGACATTTCCCTGTCTGACTATCTGCTGCAAAATAATTTCGGTCAGATGTTTCGCGATAAGTATCTTGTGCCGATGGGTGCTGCTATCTGGTCTTCATCGCTCGAAGGTATAGATAAATTTCCGGCGCTGTTTTTTATCCGCTTTTTTAGAAATCATGGATTGTTGTCAGTTAAAAACAGACCGCAGTGGTACACGATAAAAGGCGGTTCGCGTAATTACCTGCCTGCTCTGACGCAATCTTTTAGTGAGTCGATCAAAACAGGTGTCAGTATTTCAAAAATCGTTCGTACTGCGGCACAGGTCGATATCGAATTTACTACCAATGAAAATATTCAAACCAGTGAAAGATTTGATGCGCTGGTGCTGGCAACGCACAGCGACCAGGCGCTGGCATTGCTAACTGATCCAACTGCTGCTGAAAAATCAATACTTGGCGCTATTCCGTATAGATCCAACGAAGTGGTGCTGCACACAGATACAAGCAGATTGCCGTGGCGTGAAAAAGCCTGGTCCAGTTGGAATTACCGGCTACCCAAAAACGATAGCGGTGTCGCTGAGCCATTGCCCATGCTTACCTATAATATGAATATACTGCAGGGCATCGATTCCGATACCACGTTCTGTGTCAGTCTTAATCAGACCGACGAGATTGATCAGAGTAAAATTCTGGGCACATACCATTATAGTCATCCGGTCTTTACGCTTGAGGGTGTGCATGCGCAGGCGCGTTGGGATGAGATTGCCGGTGTAAATAATACCTGGTTTTGTGGCGCGTACTGGGCGAACGGTTTTCATGAAGATGGCGTTTGCAGTGCCTTGCGAGTGGCGGAATCAGTAAACGCCGGGCGACAACACGGTGTGTCATCCAGTGCCTGACAATACACCGATGCGCAGTGCTATATATAAAGGCTCTGTATGGCATCAGCGCTTTCAACCTGCCGAACACAAGTTTCGTTATCGCGTTTTTATGATGTATCTTGACCTGGCAGAACAGGATGCGGTTCTGGAAAAAAGTCCGTTCTGGGGAGTACAGTGGTACCATGCTGCCCGGTTTAAAAGGTCGGATTACTTTTCTGTTGCCGGTGACTATTCACAGTCCATAGACGCGGCAATAAGACAAGAAGTTAAAAGCAAGATTGATGTTGTTGTGACAGGGCCTGTCTGTCTGCTGACAAACTTCCGCTACTTTGGATACTGCACCAATCCGATAAGTTGTTACTACTGCTTTAATTCTGATGCCACCAGCCTTGTAGCACTGTTGATCGAAGTGACCAACACTCCCTGGGGTGAAAGGCATCACTACGTACTCGATCTGCGTGACTACCGCGATAACGAGTCTATAGACTTTCAAAAGCAACTGCACGTGTCACCATTTATGCCGATGAACCGGCTTTATCGATGGCGTGGTTCTATGCCGTCTCAGTCGCTGCGATACTCTCTTGCATCTGTAGTAAGGCACGATCAGCCTGATATGCATGCAATGGAGAACTCAGAAAGTGAAGTACAGTTTGACTCGGGAGTTGTTTTTAAGCGTGTGCCGGTATCGTCGCGGTCTTTGACCAGTACACTTGTCTTTTATCCGTTTATGACGCTTAAGGTCACAATGGCGATCTATTGGCAGGCGTTGAAGTTATGGATAAAGAAGGTGCCGTTTGTTGCGCATCCTTCGAAGTCTTCAACGTCAGTAAAAATACAGAATTAGAACTTTTAACGGTGAGCAGGATGAACACATCAAATGATACCGAAGCACAAATTGCATTTGATCAGCGTGAGGCTGGCATTGCCAATACAGCTTTGCCCAAACGAATCAGGCGATTGTCCGGTTTAGTGGCTGATGGTAAGACCAGAAGGCGCAGCAGAACAACAGATAAGTGGGTCAGGACACTGGTCTTGCGACATATAAAAAAGATGCGCAGAGGTCAGTTGACGATTGTCGACCAGGATGGCACTCATTTGTTTGGCAATGCCGGTGACAGTGCAGGTTCCGATATAGATGCGACGATTATTGTGCATGATTACGCTACGTATAAAGCGATAGCTGTAAACGGTGTTGTCGGAGCGGCAGAAGCCTTTATGGACGGCCACTGGACCTCACCGGATCTGGTATCTGTAATACGTTTTTTTGTTTTTAATATATCACAGCTTAAAGAAATGGATGGTGAGCGCAATTTGTCCAACAAAATTGCGCTCAGCATGCTCGAGAGATTTACCAGAAACAGTCTTTCTCGTGCGCGGGAAAATATATCAGCGCACTATGATCTCGGAAACGAATTCTTTGAGTTGTTCCTTGATCCGACAATGATGTACTCGTCCGCATACTACAATGGAAAGGATAATCTAACGCTTGAACAGGCGTCTGTTGCAAAGCTTGATGAACTCTGTCAGATGCTGGAATTAAAGCCTGAAGATCACCTTGTAGAGATTGGCACCGGCTGGGGTGGTATGGCGTTGCACGCTGTTAGAAACTACGGCTGTCGTGTAACGACTACCACGTTGTCGAAGCAGCAGATGGAATACACCAGTGAGCAGGTGAGAAAATACGGACTGGAAGATAAAATTACCGTATTACTTAAAGACTATCGTGAGCTTGAAGGAACATACGACAAGCTGGTTTCTATCGAAATGATAGAGGCTGTGGGGCATCAGTATTTTTCGACCTATTTTGCAAAATGTTCCAGTCTTTTAAAGTCTGATGGACTCATGGCGCTGCAGGCAATCACCATTTCCGATCAACGTTACGAACAAGCGCGTAAGTCAGTGGATTTTATACAACGGTACATATTTCCCGGTGGTTGTCTTCCGTCGCTGAGTGTTATTGCCAATCACACAGCTAACGACACAGATATGGGTGTTATAGGCATTAAAGATTTAACCAGAGACTATGCCCTTACACTTAAGCAATGGCGTGAGTCATTTACTGCTAATCTTGAAAATATTCGTGCGCTGGGTTTTGACGAACGTTTCATCCGTATGTGGATGTATTATTTTTGCTATTGCGAAGGTGGGTTCCGTGAACGCGTGATCGGTGTGTATCATATATTAAGTGCCAAGCCGGACTACCGGGTTGCCTATTGAGGTAGCATTTTCGTGTATTGCACCCCGGCTTTATCTGTGTACCCAATGCAATAAAAAACTGCTGAGTTTTTCCGGTTGGCGCTGTCCTGGTCGATCTGCCTTGTTTTGCAAGTTGGCCGGTGCTGAAAAGACAGCTGAACAATAATATGAAAAATACGGTTTATAATGCGCTGGTGTTTAACATCAGCTGGCTTGTCTGTGTGTTGGGCGGCAGTCTGGTGGCTTTGCCTGCAGCGGTATTGGTTATTGCGATTCATCTGCGTTTTTTTTCCGGCAACAGATCGGAAATTTTATTGATTATGCTTGTGCTGCTGTTGGGTGTGGTAGTAGATAGCTTTTTTATACGATCCGGCTTACTGGTGGCACCGGATGGTAGTCTTTGGCCACCGCTCTGGCTGGTTTGTCTGTGGGGGTTGTTTGCAACAACGCTTAACCACAGTCTTAAATGGTTTCAGAATCACCTGGGGATCGCGGTGGTTGTTGGTGGCATTGCGGGTTCAACAACCTATTTTGCAGGCACTCGTTTAACTGACTTTATGTTACGTGAACCGCAACCCTTATCGCTTGCTGTTATGTTTGTTGTCTGGTGTGCGGTATTCCCGTTTTGTTTGCTGATCAGCAAACGTTTGCTAGCATCCAAAGTAGAATAGCAGTGCTGATAACTTGACCAGCAAGAGCAGTTATTTGGAATAGTCCCGCTCAACCCGTGCGATACGCGTGGTGTAGTCCTCGTACCAACGCGACTTGCCGGCTGCCTGGGCCTCCAGATGTTCAGTATGGTTTTTCCATTGTTGAATGGATTCAATATCCCGCCAGTACGATACCGTGATTCCGGTGCCTTCTCTGGCAGACTCCACACCCAGATATCCGGGTTGTTCTGCGGCCAGTTTCACCATCTTTTTAGCCATAGACGGGTAACCTTCCGTGTCAGCTGACTGCACGCTTGTGAAGATCACAGCGTAGTAGGGCGGCTCAGGGGTTTTGGCTATGCTCATAAGTTATGCCTCTGATTTCACTCTGGTGCTGAGTTAGGCTTATACTGCGTGGCTTGCCCGAGATCGGCAAGTACTAATCAGGCATAGAAATGACTATTCCCCAATCTGACATCATCCGCAGCGCTTTTGGTCGCTTTGCCACCGGTGTCACCATTGTCACATCAATCGGACCGAATGGCAGAAATGTAGGCATGACAGCCAGTAGTTTTAACTCTGTATCACTGGATCCGCCAATGGTGCTTTGGAGCGCTGGTACTCAGGCATCAGAGTTTGAGGTGTTTGCCGAGTGTAAAAAATTTGCGGTTCATGTGTTAAGCGAAAATCAGACAGAATTATCGAACCGGTTTGCAACGCCCGATATTGATAAGTTCGAAGGTGTGGACTGGAAATTATCATCGAGTGATCTGCCAGTGATTAGCGACTGCCCTTTGTGCCTGCAGTGTGAGACGGTTGCAAGTCATCAGGCAAGTGATCACAGAATCTTGATTGGCCATGTGATTGAGGTGGATTTTGATTCTGAAGATCCGCCATTACTCTACTACGGTAGTGCATACTATAAGCTAGGCGATGGTATCTGATATTTAGCGCTGATCTTTCCGGCCGTTGTTGTCAACGCCTGCAATATTCTGCTGTACTCTTTCATCCTGACCACGAGAATAAATCATTGTCTGACGACTCAGAATCTGCCGCACTGCCGAAACTCTATTTGAAAAAAAATGAGGAACGCCGGCTCGATGCCGGCCACTTGTGGGTGTACAGCAATGAGGTGGATATTAAAAAAACGCCGTTAAAGTCTATTCAGGCGGGGACTGCTGTCGCACTCTACTCGCAGCGCGGGCAGTTCTGTGGCAACGCTTATGTTAACCCTCGCTCTTTAATTTGCGCTCGTGTATTTAGTTTTCGTGAAGGTCAGAGGTTGGATAAAGACCTGCTGACAAGGCGCATCAATGCGGCGCTTGCGCTGCGCGATTCATTATATGATTTTCCGGCCTACCGACTGATCCATGGTGAGGGCGATCTTCTACCCGGTCTGGTGGTTGATCGATACGACTCGGTATTGGTGGTGCAGCTATCGACTGCAGGTATGCAAGCTATTGAAAGCGATGTTATTGACGCACTTGTTGAATGCGTCAAACCATCTGTGGTGCATGTGCGCAGTACCAGTGCAATACGTGAACTTGAAGGCCTTGAGCGCAGAGAGGAGACTGTGTTCGGTGCTTTGACTGACACTGTAACCATAAAAGAAAACGGTTTATTGTTCGAAGTGCCGGTGATGCAAGGTCAGAAAACCGGTTGGTTTTATGATCACCGCGACAACCGTCAGTTGCTGCAGAAGGTCTGCAAGGGCAAGCGTGTGCTCGACGCGTTTAGTTATCTTGGGGCCTGGGGTATTAATGCGCTGGCGGGTGGTGCCGCAGAAGTTGTTGCGGTTGATAGTTCACAGTCAGCCTGCGATGGTGCATCCCGCAACGCGAAACTCAATCAATTTGAATCAAAGCATACTGTGGTAAAAAGTGACGTCGCAGAGTATCTGGCAAAAGCACGCGACGATGGCACAGAAAAATTTGATGTTATTGTGCTTGATCCGCCGGCGTTTATTCAGCGTGCCAAAGACAAACGTAACGGTACCGAAAAGTATCGCAAGATAAATACACTTGCTGCCAGACTTTTGAATCCTAATGGTTTGCTGGTATCTGCCTCCTGTTCGCATCATTTAACCGAGCCTGATCTGCAGCGCGTGATGCTGCAGTCAGCGCGCAGTGCAGGTTGTGGCTTGCAGGTGCTCTACCGTGGTCATCAGGGGCCTGATCACCCGGTGCATGCGGCCATACCGGAAACCGAATATCTAAAGACGATCTTTGCGCGGCTGCTGCGTTGAATGTTAGAAATCAATTGTTTCCGTTTCGATAATTCCCCTCTGGTCACTATGTCTATGTAATGCGGGTGCAATCAGGGACAGGTATAATTCGTCCCATCCGCTATTCGTTTGCAATAACAGAGATATCTGATGCTCCAATACCCTGACATCAATCCGGTGGCCATTTCAATTGGCCCTGTCGCGATACACTGGTACGGCATTATGTATCTGGTCGGGTTTGCCGGGGGCTGGTTTTTGGCCAAATACCATGTCAAGAGACGCAATCTGGCGTTCACCAAAGATGATCTCGCAGACCTGGTTTTTTACTGTGCGATTGGTGTCATCGTAGGTGGTCGTCTGGGTAGTATTTTGTTCTATAACTTTGAGGGGTTTCTGCAAAACCCGAGAATGCTGATCTTTGGCGGCATGTCGTTTCACGGTGGACTAATCGGTGTACTGATCGCCATCGGCTTGTTCGCGCGGCGTCGCAACCTCAGGTACTTTGATGTCGGTGATCTTGTCGCACCGGTAGCGGCCATCGGACTCGGTGCCGGACGCCTCGGCAATTTCATCAATGGTGAATTGTGGGGACGAACCACTGATGTGCCATGGGGCATGGTGTTTCCGCATGCCGGCGCAGAACCTCGACATCCGTCGCAGCTGTATCAGTTCTTTCTGGAAGGGGTTGTGTTGTTTCTGGTGGTCTGGATCTTTGCCAGCAAATCGCGGCCACTGACTGCGGTATCCGGTGTGTTTATTTTGGGATATGGTTGCCAGCGATTCTTTGTTGAATTCTTCAGACAACCGGACAGTCATATCGGCTTTGTTGCATTCGAATGGATGACACGAGGCCAGATGCTCTCAATACCAATGATTTTTGCCGGCGCCTTTCTTATCTGGATCGGCTATAAGCGTGGTGAGTCGCCAAAAACTGCTGAGACATGAGTCCGATGGTTCATCCGGAACATCAGTATCTTGAGTTGTTGCAACTGTTGGTTGAAAAAGGCGATCAACGGATTGACAGAACCGGTGTCGGTACGCGCGCTGTATTCGGTCATCAAATGCGTTTTGATCTGGCGCAGGGCTTTCCGGTTTTTACCACCAAGCAGGTGTATTGGAAAACCGCATTTAAAGAAATGCTCTGGATGTTAAGCGGTGGTGACAACATTCGTGAACTGCTTGAGCAGAATGTAAAAATCTGGACTGACTGGCCACTGAAAAAATACACTCAAGCTACCGGCAGCAATATCTCACAGGCAGACTTTGAAGCAAAAATTCTTGCTGACAATGAATTTGCAAAAAAGTGGGGCGATCTCGGCCCTGTGTATGGCAGCCAGTGGCGACGTTGGAAAACTGCAGACGGCACTGAGATAGATCAGGTGCAACAGGTAATAGATGATCTTAAAGATAACCCGACCTCACGCAGAATTATCTGGGACGGCTGGAATGTTGCCGAGCTTGATCAGATGGCACTGCCACCGTGTCACAAGCACTATCAGTTTTACGTTAATCAAAACACCAACACGCTCAGTGGCGCCATGGTGCAGCGCAGTGCCGATGCGTTTTTAGGTCTGTCGTGGAATATCGCCAATCTGGCTCTGGTAACCCATTTACTTGCAAGACAATGTGGTTACACGCCGGGTGAGATTGTCTGGTTCGGGATGGATGTACACTTATATCTTAATCATCTAGATCAGGCAAAAGAGCAACTGCAGCGCTCGCCGTTACCGTTTGCAACGCTTGAAGTCGATCAGTCAGTGCAGTCATTGTTCGATTATCGTATTGAACATTTAAATCTGCCTGACTACCAGTCGCACGGTGCAATTTCTGCCGCGGTAGCAGTGTAGGTACCGCAGTGCTGACCGGGACTATAAGCACAATGTCTTTCTTCCTGCCATAACTTATGAATCAGACACTGCAAACCGTAGACTTTACAGATTCAGATGCACCGGCCCGGTTTGTCGAGTCACTGCGCAACACTGGCTTTGGTGTGTTGCGTAACCACCCGATACCGCAACAGACAGTCGATTCAATATATAAAAACTGGCTGGAATTCTTCGCCAGTGAAGACAAACATCGCTTTAAGTTTGATCCACAGAAGTTTGATGGTTTTTTTCCGGCGCAGGAAGCTGAATCTGCCAAGGGGCGGCTGGTGAGAGATTTAAAAGAGTACTTTCACTATTATTCGTGGGGGCGTTGTCCTGAAGCTCTGAAGGTACAGTTGTCAGATTATTATAAGCTGGCAGGAGATTGTGGCGAGACACTGCTTTCATGGATAGAAGCACATAGTCCTGCAACAGTTAAAGCGATTTACAGCGAGCCGTTGCCGCAAATGTTAAAGGGCAGTGAGCAGTCTTTACTGCGCGTGTTGCACTACCCGCCGTTAAACGGCAGTGAGACCCCTGATGCTATTCGTGCCAGTGCTCACGAAGATATCAACCTGATTACTCTGTTGCCCGCTGCCAATGAACCGGGTTTACAGGTGCAGGCGCGCGACGGCAGCTGGCTTGAAGTGCCGTGTGACTTCGGTAATCTGGTGGTCAATGTGGGTGATATGTTGCAGGAGGCGTCCGGTGGCTATTTTCCCTCTACCACACACCGGGTAGTTAACCCGGATGGCGCAAGCCACAACAGGTCGAGGATTTCAATTCCGTTATTTCTGCACCCGAGGTCTGAAGTGGTATTATCGCAACGACATACTGCGGGTAGTTACCTGAGTGAACGACTGGAAGAGTTGCGACAGGTTGCGGAAGAATAGTTGTTAGGTGAACGTGGCCAATAGTTTGGCCTGATTGACGAGGTAGTTATGCGTATATCAATGATTATGGCAATGGATTTAAATCAGCTGATCGGTAAGGGTGGCAAGATGCCGTGGCATATTTCAGCTGAACTTAAGTACTTCAAAAAAATAACACTGGGTAAGCCGGTTATAATGGGTCGTAAAACCTTTGACTCAATCGAGAAACCTTTACCCGAAAGGCCGAACATTGTAGTAACGCGTAATAAAGACTGGTCTATAGAAGGCGTACAGACAGCGGAATCACTGCAGCAGGCATTTGAAATGGCGGCCTTGCACAACGCGGAAGAGCTGATGGTAATTGGTGGTGCTTCGTTATGCGAACAGGCCATGCCACATACCGACCGACTTTACCTCACTGTGATTGAACATGAATTTGAGGGTGGAGATACCTGGCTTAACAGTTTCAAACCCGATGAGTGGAAAGAGATATCGGCTGAGCCGCATGATGAAACTACCGATGGAGGTTATCGGTATTCCTACAAAGTTTTTGAGAGAAAGTAGCCTGAATAATGTGTTGTTACCAAAGCTTTTCTGACAGGGGTGGTAATGCAAAAGGCAACGGAAAGGTTCTCTGACAGGGTATCGAACTACCATAACTACCGCCCGTCTTATCCGCTAAAGCTTGTTGAAGTTTTAATTGAAGAATGCAGGCTTAACGCTAACTCTGTTATTGCCGATATCGGCTCGGGCACGGGTAAGCTGCCGGAATTGTTGCTTGCGAAAAATTTGCGTGTTACCGGTGTGGAGCCGAATAATGAAATGCGAGACGCGGCGCAATCATTATTTGCATCGCACAGTGGCTTCACCAGTGTTGCCGGTCAGGCTGAGGCGACCGGGCTTGAGAATAAATCAGTAGACCTGATCACTGTGGCGCAGGCGTTTCACTGGTTTGATAGTGAAGCTGCCAAAGTAGAATTTGAACGTATCTTAAAGTCAGAAGGTTATATTGCGCTGATTTGGAATCAGCGCGATACAGATCATGCGTTTCAACGCGAGTATGACGAAATGCTGATGCAATTTGCGCCTGAATATTCCACAGCCAGCCATCGGAACCAAAAAGATTCAAATATTGCCGCCTTTTATCAACCGCGTGCAATGAAAAAATTCAGCTTCGCTTACCAGCAGGAATTTAACCTCAGTGCATTTCTCGGACGTATGAACTCAGCTTCCTATACGCCGCAAGACGGGACGCCTGAATCAGAGATGCTGCTGACTGCAGCGCAAGAGCTTTTTAACAAACACAAGCAGTCAGATCTGGTTGAGTTTACCTATCAGACGACTCTGTACTTGTCTCAATAGCGTTATGCTTTTTTACAGCTGATTTGAAAGACTTGTTTATCATCAAGTCGCAAGGCTGTGAGTGCGTTGCCCCAAACGCAACCACTGTCCAGAGCATAGATATTTTTGTAGTGGTGAAAACCAAGTGCCGCCCAGTGACCGAACAGGATGGTGTAGTCCTTAAGATGCTGGTTGGGAATTTTGAACCAGGGTACAAGATTATCCGGTTGGTTTCCGGGTGTCTCGCTGCACTTATACTCGGGTATGGCAGTAGATTCACAGTATCTCATTCGAGTCAGAACATTCAGGGCGTATCGCAAGCGGGTGTGAGATTCTTCGGCATTTTTCCAGCTGCCAGTGGTGTCACCATAGAGTTCGGTCAGTGAACTTTTGTTTTTGATTGCGCCAATTGCGTTTTCCAGTTCCTGTTTGACTGTATGCAGTGTTTTTATACTCCAGCGCGGATGAACACCGGCATGTACCATGATGGTGTTGTCTTCTATGTGAACAATCGGGCGCGACTGAAGCCAGATGATGAGTTCATCTGCATCATCAGCGTCAAGTGTCGGCCACAGGGTGTTATCTTTTTCTTTGCGTTTACGTACACCGTAGTGCAGTGCAAGCAGATGGATGTCATGGTTGCCAAGCACGGTAACGGCGGTATCACCCAGGTTTTTTACAAACCTTAATGTCTCAAGTGATTTCGGTCCGCGGTTAACCAGATCACCTGCAAACCACAGGCGATCAATGCTCTGGTCAAATTTTACTTTCTCAAGCAGCCGGCACAACGGGTCGTAACAACCTTGTATATCGCCGATAGCATAGGTAGCCATGTACAGCCTAATTTACTAATGACTTTTTTTACTTAGTGCAGGGTGTGCGGGCCGGACAGAACAAAGTCGGGAATGGTTGCGTCGAACTGCTGGCCGTCTTCGTCAATCATCTGGTAGCTGCCACCCATGGTGCCGACTGGTGTCTCGAGTATTGTGCCGCTGGTGTACTGATAACCCTGACCGGGTTTTATCAATGGCTGCTCACCAACCACACCATCGCCTTTGACTTCCTGCATTTTTCCGTTGCCATGGGAAATGATCCAATGCCGTGTGAGCAGCTTGACCGCGACACCGCCCTGATTGGTGATGGTAATGGTGTAGGCAAATACGAAGCGGTCTTCATCCGGGTCTGAGTCGTCTTCAAGGTACCTTGTTGCGACATCTACCTTGATGTTACTGTCGGCGAGTTCTTCGGGGGCGGTATCGTTGGTCACTGAATTTCCAGGTGAGCGATTATCGGTTGTTATTGTAATCTGTTTTGCCAATGCCGTGCAGTATTGTCGAGCGAAATTTTGAGAATATATTCCCTGCAACTAACGTTTGTCTACAGCGCGTGAGAGTCTATCGACTGCCGGTTTAACTACTGCGATCTTTAACAAAAGGTAAAAGTATGCACAAAGGAGGCTGCTATTGTGGCTCGGTACGTTTTCAGATCACTGGCGTTTTGAATCCGATACAAATTTGTCACTGTGGTCAGTGTCGCAAGGCGCAGGGCGGGCCATTCGCGTCCAATATTCCGGTGAGTACAGAGGACTTTACAATCACGGCGGGTGAAGATCAGCTCAGATCACTTGAATCGGCAACGCGCCCCGGTAAGTTCCGTGTCTTTTGTCAGCAGTGTGGTTCACCGTTGCTGAGTCGCATGAATTCACTGCCGGATGTTGTCCGCGTCAGAGCGGGTGCTATTGATGAGCCGGTTTTACAGAGAATTGCTCACCATCAGTTTGTTGCTTTTAAAGCCGGCTGGTATGAAATTCACGATGATGCACCGCAGTATGATGAGTATCCGCCAAAGTAAAGCATTGCTTTAAGAATGCAGTCGCTCGATACGCCTAGCCCGAACTATTCACGAAATCGACGGCATCTCACTTGATCTTTGATTCCACAGCTACGCGCCCCGAGCAAATTTTT
>CAZKAQ010000056.1:18325-21667 GCA_964550655.1 uncultured Granulosicoccaceae bacterium | reverse complement strand
GATCTGACCTTTTGTCGAAATACTCAACCATCCGATGAGGTCTCGGCACAAAGGACGCAAACCTCTGAGTGACAGACTGGTTCATGAGTAATCGGGTCACTGTTGGATCTTGCCTGATGATGACGCAATTTCTAGCTCGCCTGATGCCTCCAGCGTGATATTCTCAACTGGCACTTTGGAGGAGGATTGTATGTGCCAGGTATTTTCCAGGCAGCCGCGCGAAGAGTATCGCTCTCGAACCCGATCTCTGCGAATAAACGGGCAGAGCACCAGTATCCGTCTGGAGCAGATGTTCTGGCGCGCACTTGACCGGATTGCCGCATCTGAAAACCTTTCTACGCCCCAATTTATCTCACAGCTGCACTCGGAAGTGATGGATATTCACGGTGAGGCGGGTAACTTTACGTCTCTTTTGCGTTGTATTTGTCTGAATCACGCGGCGCAGCTGTTGTCAGACCAGACATTTGTTGCAGAAATTTGGCAATCAGACGGTATACAACCGCAACAGGTCTCATCCAACACTGTAAACCAAACCACGGGAGATAATCCTTGCCGACATACTTTCGAGAACACGGGTGTCGGTCGCTGGCAATCGGATCTGCTTTTCTCGCACAAGTCAGGGAGTACTTCTGTTGATCGCTAATTGGCCATCGCAAAAACGTAGTATTCAGATAACACCTGTTAATTATCAACCTTTCTAAAATGGTTTAGCAATCAGGGGGAGAAATATGGCAAAAACGATTCACAGCATGATCCGCGTGCTGGATGAAACTGCATCTTGTGAATTCTATTCTAAAGCGTTCGGTCTTTCGATCGCCGATCGATTGGATTTTGACTCATTTACACTCATCTATTTAAGTAACAGCGAAAGTAACTTTGAGCTGGAACTTACTGTCAATAAAGACCAGAAAACAGCCTATGACCTCGGTGATGGATACGGGCATCTGGCTGTCAGCGTTGATGATATAGATGCTGAACACAAGCGATTTACTGATCAAAATCTCGCACCTCGAGATATTGTTGATTTTAATAACAACGGAGAATTGATTGCACGATTCTTTTTTGTGCAGGATCCGGATGGTTATCAAATAGAAGTATTGCAACGACACGGCAGATTTAAATAGCGGTATTCACAAATTACCCAGAGGAAAAATACATGTCCGAACATGTGATCAACATGCCATCACCCAGGCTTTCACGGCGTGATTTACTGAAAAAAAGCGCCGCTATAAGTGCCAGCATGGTGGTTGGCTCAGGCTTTCTTGCATCCAGCAACGCGGCCTGGGCCATGGAGGTCAAGGCGCTTACGCCGGAGACCATGGCAACACTGGTACAGATGGCGCGGGATATCTACCCGCATGATCGTTTTCCTGATGAACTGTATGCCGCCGCGGTAAAAAGCCACGATGAAGCTGCATCCAAAGACCCCTCATATAAAAGGATGATTGAGATAGGTACTACCGTGTTGGATACGCTTGCAGTGGAAGAAGGTCATAGCAATTATGTTGCAACCGGTTGGGAAGCTGATCGTTTACGCCTGCTCAAAAGTATGCGAAACGGTGAATTTTTTCAGACCATTCGCGGTGGACTGGTCGTAGGCTTATACAACCAGCCGGCGGTATGGGAGAAGCTGGGATACGAGGGCGCCTCTTTTGATAAGGGCGGTTATATCAACCGGGGTTTTGATGACATCAACTGGCTGTAGTCAGCTGAATCAGAACCCGTAACTTATTTAGGAGATCACACTCATGGCAGCACCATACAAACTTGACGATGACGGCGTTATCGTTGTTATAGGTACCGGCGCAGGCGGCGGCACGCTGGCTAACGAACTTGCACAGAAAGGCATTGATGTCGTCGCACTTGAAGCAGGTGGTCGTCACCTGCCGGAAGATTACATTAACGATGAGTGGGCAAGCTTTTCACAACTTGCCTGGACCGACATGAGAACTACTTCGGGCTCATGGCGTGTTGCGCAGGATTTTGCCAATCTGCCTGCATGGATCGTTAAAGCCGTCGGCGGTTCAACTACACACTGGGCCGGGGCATCGCTCAGAATACAAGAGCATGAGTTTCTTGCAAAAACCACCTATGGCGAGATCGATGGTGCCAGCCTGTTGGACTGGCCGCTGACTTTGCAGGATCTTGAACCCTACTACGATAAAGCCGAAGACAAAATGGGCGTCACCCGCACTAATGGTATTCCAGGCTTGCCCGGTAACAATAACTTCAAAGTGATGAAAGCCGGCGCAGATAAACTGGGTTATACGCAATGTCACACAGGCAACATGGCAATTAACTCGCAGCCGCGAAGCGATCGCGCATCCTGTCAGCAGCTCGGCTTTTGTTTTCAGGGTTGTAAAATGGGCGCCAAGTGGTCAACTGCTTATACCGAAATCCCGCTCGGTGAAGCGACTGGTTTTCTGGAGGTACGCGAGCACGCTCATGTTCAAAAAATCGAACACGATGACAAAGGTAAAGTTTCTGGTGTGTTGTATGTCGATAAAGACGGTAATCAGCAGTTACAAAAAGCACGCGCAGTTTGTGTTGCCGGTAATTCACTGGAAAGCCCGCGGCTTCTACTTAATTCAGCGTCCAGTATGTTTCCTGACGGATTGGCTAATTCTTCAGGGCAGGTAGGCAAAAACTACATGCGGCATATGACCGGGTCTGTATATGCAGTGTTTGACAAGCCCGTGAATATGGCTCGCGGTACCACGATGGCAGGAATCATTCAGGATGAATCCATTCATGACACCAGTAGAGGTTTTGCCGGCGGATATGAAATGGAAACTCTGTCTTTGGGTGTGCCGTTTATGGCCGCTTTTCTGAATCCGGGTGCATGGGGTCGGGAATTTACAGCTGCAATGGAAATGTATCCTAATATGGCAGGCATGTGGCTGGTCGGGGAAGATATGCCGCAGGAGTCTAACGCGGTGACACTATCTGACGAAAAGGATCAGCACGGAATGCCCGTGGCGAACGTTCACTTTGATGATCATCCGAATGATATCGCTATGCGCAAGCATGCTTTTCAACAGGGTATGGCAGTCTACGATGCTGTGGGTGCCACACAAACCTATCCGACGCCGCCTTATCCATCAACTCATAACCTCGGTACTAACCGGATGAGTGAGAAGCCGTCAGATGGTGTGGTGAATAGTTTTGGTCAAAGTCACGATATCAGTAACCTGTTTATTTCGGATGGCAGTCAGTTCACTACCGGAGCCGCAGAGAACCCCACACTGACCATCGTTACACTGGCTATTCGGCAGGCGGACTACATCGAAAAGCAGTTGACTGAAAAGGCGATCTAACACATCCAGCTGTTTGTTTGGCTGT
>CAZKAQ010000056.1:5855-18225 GCA_964550655.1 uncultured Granulosicoccaceae bacterium | reverse complement strand
GCTGTTTGTTTGGCTGTATGCTTGAATAGAGTGCTATAGGCTCCGAGCGCATCCACTATGGTATTCATTGGTGGATGCGCCTACAGCTGATTACACACGCAACAAGTATTTGATACTAAACCTGCTGGCTGAATGTTCCGGCAAACTTATACAGTGGGCAAATGGCACCTCCTTTTACTAAAAAAGAATACGCGGCTCGTGTTACTAAAGTGCGAAGCGCCATGCAGACGGCTGGATTCGATATCCTCGTCATTGGTGATCCGGCTAACATCAACTGGCTGACGGGCTATGATGCCTGGTCGTTTTACACACCACAGGTCATGGTGCTGGGGTTACAGCTTGAGCCAACCTGGCTGGGGCGCGATATGGATGCCGGCGCTGCCGGATTCACTACCTATCTGAAACCGGAACAAGTCGTGCCTTTTCCTGAAGGTCTGGTGCAACAGAAAGACAAACATCCGGCGCAGTTTATGGGTGACTGGATGCGCGCTACAGGTATTGATGGCAAACGTATAGGCTATGAAAGTGATGTGTACTATCTTAGCCCGACCGCTATTCATCATTTGCAAACAGCTTTGCCGAATAGCCAGTGGCATGACTGCGAACTATTGGTCAACTGGCAACGCCTTGTCAAAAGTGATGCCGAAATTAAAATGTTAAAGCAAGCTGCAGAAATCGCGGCCTGTGCCATGACGACAGCATATGAAGGAACCCGCCCCGGCGTTCGTCAATCAAGTCTGATGGCAGATGTGGTGGCTTCACAAATACGAGGAACCGATGAATTTGGTGGCGACATGACTGCCTTACATCCTCTGGTACTGGCGGGTGAGGCCGCCTCTACTGCGCACCCGATGTGGACCGATGAAGCGTTTAAGCAAGATCAGACGATTGCCTTTGAACTTGGTGGTTGCCGTAAGCGCTATAATGCCGGTCTTGCCAGGACTATGCATATAGGTACACCACCTGACAAACTCGTGTCGACCGCTGCTGCTGTTAGTGAAGGTATGCAAGCGGTACTCAACAGCATGAAGTCAGGCGTTCTGTGCAGCGATGTTCACGCAGCGTGGCAGTCAGTGCTGAACCGCTATGGTCTTGAAAAGAAAAGTCGTATCGGCTACTCAATTGGTGTGGGTTACGCACCTGACTGGGGTGAACATACCATCAGTTTTCGCACTGATGATCAGAACGCACTGCCGGAAAATGCCGTAGTACATATTATCCTTGGTATGTGGATGGATGGCTGGGGCATGGAGTTAAGTGAGACTATTCATGTTCGCCACAGTGATGCCGTGTGTCTTACTGATTTTCCACGTGATGTGTTTGTTGTTGACTGAATTACAAACTGATGCCAATTCGACTTTTAAATATCGATTCTGTAGTTTGGCTTGCTTATAGGTACAAAAAACTTGTATCGCGGAATGAATTGTCTAGTAACAACTGCTGAATTTGAACTCTTCGACTCGGGTAAACGGACTATGTCGATCTATTTGGTAAAAAATGCATAGTCGATCCATCACAGGAGTTTCTTTAACCATGACCTTGTATAGATCCCGTAGCCATGTGAACCAGGCATTGTCATCACGATTGTTTTGACCCGACAATGTCATGTGGAAATTAAAATCGTTCAGTACATACGGGTAGCCGTAACGATGCATGTTGGCTACCTCACTTTCGGTCAGAGAAGCCGGATCGCGCCTTTCAATATCAGCCGCAGTTAGCGGAGCACGGTAAACTTCAAACTGCGTAACGCAGTCACTGGCAAGTATTGGTATTTCTTCGGGCTGCTGCTTAAAAGCCAATGCGTCATATCGACTTGAACGCACCGGCATCAGGCCATCGAGCATGATTGGCGTTCTGTTTTGGCAAAATGCTTCAAGATCTGTGATTAGCTTGTCAGCAGATTGTCCCTGTGCGAGCTCAAAGGGCGCTTTAATGGTGGCGTGAAAACCATAGTGAGCAGGCTTTTTAATTTGCTCATGCCATGCAGATGTGGTCGGAAAGCTGACGGGTAAGTCGGGATTAAGCCAGTCACTCGCATCCACCGGTGTACGGCGCAGCACGGTAGCGCCGTATGCCGCGAGCTCGGAGTTATCATCCGGGGTAAAATAAATGGCGTAGCGAGCAGTCACAACCGGTATCTGGAATTATACAATTTAAGGGATCCAAGAGTATTGCAGCAAAGGTGCCGATCCAGAGTATGATGCTAACCTAACCCGAACTATTCACGAAATCGACGGCATCTCGCTTGATCTTTGATTTCACAACAAATTTTTTTTTGCAAATATCAAGTAAGTATTCAACGCAAGAAGAAAATTCACTGTGAAAACAAATCTCTGCGCGATATGTTCGCCATTTCATGCATAGTTCGGGCTAACATCTCGCTGTAAGAGCACCCAATCTGATGATTTGTTCAAATTTTCAGCTGGCCGGACACAATGAATCACTATCTGACACTACCACCACAGCTCGATGAGTTCGAGCTTACAGCGACACTCGGCCAACGTTGCGAGTCTTTGTCAGCACTGGAATTTGAAATCCTGTTGCAGCTGCTTCGCTATCCGGAGGAGCCGTTATCGCGTGAAGAGCTAAAACGTGCTGCAGGATTTGACGAAGATTCTGTGCCGGACCGCAAGCTCGATAGCTGGCTCAAGTCTCTGATTCAAAAAATGAATGTGCTTTGGCCGCTTTTTCCGATCGTACGGTTTGTTATGCCGGATCATTACGTGTACTCAGAGAAAGCGCCGCGGAAAAAACATCAGGAGTCTTCGCGGTAACTGTGTGTTCGCCGGGCAACACAATACATTGATTCTACTGAGTGTAGATTTTAAAAGTTGTCTTTACGATGACGTATCTCTGCAAATACCTCAGCATCTGTAGCACTTTGCATGTTAAGTAGTTGTCGGATTTTTTCATCATCCGGTCGCAGGAACGGATTGGTAGCAAGCTCCTCTGCCATGGTGCTCGGAACGGTAGGTTCACCCCTGGCGCGCAGTTGCTTTATCTTTTCAACGCGGTCCAGCAGTTTATTGTTTTCCGGATCAACAGTGACAGCAAAAGCGGCGTTCGCCTCTGTGTACTCATGACTGCTATACACAATGGTATCTGATGGCAGTGCAGTCAGTTTGCAGAGGCTGTTCCACATCATTGATGCGTCACCCTCGAAGAGTCGGCCACAGCCAAGACTAAACAAAGTGTCGCCTGTGAAGACAGTCTTCTCGGTTGGCAGATAATAATTAATCATGTCTTTTGTATGACCCGGCGTGTGTAGTGTTTGCACTTCGATGCCTGCGAAGTTAAAACGGTCTCCTTCTGTCACCTGTTTGTCGACACCTTCAATACCGGCCGGACCAATAACCTCGCAGTTGGTGTTTTTTTTCAGCTCTGCCAAGCCCGCAACATGGTCTGCATGATGGTGAGTTGCGAGTATATGCGTCAACTGCCAGCCTTTGTGTTCGAGTGCTTTAGTGGTGGCTTCTGAATCGCCACAATCGACACTGGCAGTTTCACCGGTTTGCGGTGAGTGTATAAGAACGCCGTAGTTGTCGGACATATATGCGTATTGGAAATACTCGAGGTTTGACATACTTTACTCTGCCTGAATGGTGTGAAAGAACGGGTTAACTGATGTTTGGTAAAATAATCAATGTTACCAGCTGCCGGTGTTTGGCATAGAAAGCCAGGGTTCCTCTGGCGCCTGAGCTTCACCTTCCTGTAACAACTCAACAGAGATATTGTCAGGTGATACGACAAATGCCATGCGCCCGTCGCGAGGCGGGCGATTGATGGTAACCCCTGCATCCATCAGTTGCTGACAGGTAGCGTAGATATCGTCAACCTTATAGGCAAGATGTCCAAAGTTACGTGAATTACCGAGATCGTCTTCCGGATCCCAGTTGTAGGTTAATTCCAGTTCCGGTGAGTTGTCTTGCTTTGCACGTGACTCATCTTTGCTGCCAGCCAGAAAGATCAACGTAAATCTGCCCTGTTCGTATTCAAATCGACGGGTCTCCACCAGCTTCATTTTGTTGCACCAGAAGTCGAGAGATTCGTCGATATCGCGAATACGGATCATGGTGTGCAGGTAGCGCATAGGAGCTCCGGTTATAGAGAAAATACGGACTTCGAAATCGGACATTTGTCCGGTTGCATGCCGTGATAGACTATCAAAAACCACCCTGATGAGACAGAAGCAATGAGTATAAAAAGAATTAAAACTGGCGAGCGCATGAGCCAGGCAGTTTTGCACAACGGCATAGTCTCGACCGCCGGACAGGTCGCTCAAAATGCCAGGGGTGCAAGCGCCACAGATCAAACCAAAGACATTCTCAATGCCATAGATGAGCTGCTGAAAGAGGCAGGCACTGACAAGACTCAACTGCTGACTGCGACAATCTGGCTCGCCAATATGGCTGACTTTGCAGAGATGAATGCAGTCTGGGATGCATGGGTGGCGCAAGGCAATACACCTACACGTGCCTGTGTTGAGTCAAAACTTGCATCACCTGACTTCACTGTGGAAATTGCGGTTACTGCTGCTATCTAGTTTAGACCAGTACTCGTATCGTGACTGTCCCGGATAATAATCGTCAGACTAAAGACTGGCAACTGATTGAACAGTTGCCCTATAAGCTCAATGACGGCATCGGACATGCGGCTAAGATCGGAATGGTAGTATTGGCTTCCGATTACACCATTGACTACGAGTTTCGTCAGGTTTTTACTGATGACAGCATCGGCATCTATCAAACCAGGGTACAAAATTCACCGGAGATCACACCGCAGACACTGGCTGCAATGGAGAAAAAAATTCCAGCCGCCCTTGAGACCATTCTGCCCGGTGAGTCGCTTGATGTTGTGGCTTACGGATGTACGTCGGCCACAACTGTCCTCGGTGAGCAAGCTATATTTAATCGAATTGCTGAAGTGCAGCCTGATGCAAAACCGACAACACCAATTACTGCGGCATTCGCAGCGTTTTGCGCTTGCTCGGCAAAACGCGTGGCCGTGTTAACACCCTACAGAAGCGACGTTAACAAAGTACTGCGACAGTACATCATTGATGCAGGATTTGAAGTTCCGGTATTCGGGTCATTTAATCAGCCGCTCGACCCGCTGGTGGCGCGCATCGATCTGCCGAGTCTTGCGCAGTCGATCCGGCAGCTGGTGGCCCTGGAGCCGGTTGATCTTGTTTTCGTATCCTGTACCAGTATCAGGATGCTCGAAGCAGTTCGCAGCATCGAAGCTGAAATTGGCCTGCCAGTCACCACATCCAATCATGCCATGGCGTGGCACTGCCTGCGGTTAGCCGGCAGTGATCAAAAATTGTCTCGTTTTGGTGCTTTGTTTGATAAACCGCTTTTCGTCTAATAGCCGGTAAAACACCAGCTGCACCTGACAGGCAGGGAATATTTTGTAACGCTTTGGTCGCATAATTGACGCGATGGGGTTTACAAGTTGCCGATTTTAGCCCTACACTGTCGCCGTCAGAGAGATCTGACACGTTCTCGGGGCGGGGTGAAATTCCCCACCGGCGGTGTTGGCACAATGTGCCTCAGCCCGCGAGCGCACATCCTGCTCAGTCAGGTTGTGGTCAGCAGATTCGGTGTGAATCCGAAGCCGACGGTACGACAGCAGGCATGCAAAATGGCTCGCTGTGAAAGTCCGGATAAGAGAGAGCGGGAGTTCTATCAGCGCATTGTGTGCTGTGCCCGTCACGCCCTGATTCTGGTAACCACAGGAGACTGCCATGAATCAGACACAAGTTACACCGCTAACCGGCGGTGATTTTAGTAGATCGCGGATCGCCTACATTGAGGCGGGATGGCATAACGATATCGTTAGCCAGGCGCGTGTTGCGTTTACCGACAAGGTATCAGAGTACGGTATCACTGCCATCGATGTATGTGATGTGCCGGGGAGTCTTGAGATTCCGCTGCAGGCAAAGCTGCTTGCAAAGACTGGTCAGTACGATGTAATCGTTGCCTGCGGTCTCATTGTTGATGGTGGTATCTATCGACATGACTTCGTCGCCAGAACCGTTCTGGATGCGATGATGCAGGTTTCACTTGAAAGTGAAGTGCCTGTGTTATCTGTCGTGCTGACACCGCATCATTTCCACGAACATGAAGAGCACCACAGCTACTTTAAAAATCATTTTCTAAAGAAGGGTGAAGAGGCAGCCAATGCCTGCATCAAGACCCTGATCAATATGCAAAAAATTGATAAGGTAGCGCAGGCTTGAGTATGTCCTGAGTACAGCCTGAGTACGTAGTACTATAGATAGCAGTGAAAAACAGCATTGTTGTGGTGCTGTTTTTTTTATGCGTAGCTTAATTGTTGAGTGTTATCAGTTTGGTCTTTGTTTATTCAAGTGTAATGACGCGATCAAACTCTGTGTGTCGATCCAGTTCGCTGGTTAGCCATAAAATTGCTGTGTCAGGCAGTAGTTCGCGGATATTGTCTTTTATTGCAAGTTGCTCGTCTTCATCGTAGGAGCTCAATCCGTCATTAACTACCAGTATGTCGGGTTGCTTAATAAGTGCGCTTGCGAGTGAAAGATTTTGTCTTGCGGTAAGTGAGAGTCTTGAACCGGCAACACCTGACTCGGAGCTCTTGAGAGTCAACAGCATGATGTCGCGGCTAAGGTCTTCCTGCTTTAGAAACTGTTCAACTGCATTGAGCAGCTTCTCCTGTTGCTCTGTATTGACGTTGGGTGTATTCAGTCCGAAGACCAGATTCTCCAGCACAGTCAGGCCTGGATGATACTGATCATATTCAAATCGTTGTAAACGGGAACGCTGAGCCAAATCCATAACACTGTCTATTTCATCGCGTAAGAACATTATTTTACTAATGACAGCACCGGGCAATCTGATGTTTTTATGGTTCTCGATAACTATGTTGAGGAACAGCTGTATAAAAATTGTTCTGTCCTGATCGTTTATTTGATGCGATTGCCTTTTAGTCAGACGCCATGTCGTTTCCTGTATATCAGCCGCCTGCTGATCACTTTTGATATTGAATTCCTGCATTGTGCTGTCACGATAATATTCATTGGTCAGACCGCTATATATTATGTGCGCAATCTGCCTGCCTATTTGTTCGATAATGCCGTCAAAGCCGTTTTCTGACAGAACCGTTGCAACATCTGTGGAGTACAGTACTTCACCCGGTGAGACGTTTTTCTCTATCAATTTGCCAAATGCGAGATTTTCAGCAATCGACAGACCAGTACACCATGACTGTTCATTGAAATATTTTACTTTGATATTCTGCTGTTTCAGTGATTCAAACAGAAGAGGGCGGGCCTTGACAATTTGCGCTGCCTGTTCACCGCCTTGTTCGTCTGACAGGTGTTGGAACAAGCCTCTGCGAAGTATGCTTTTATCTGCTCCCGTGGCTTTCATTGCGCG
Source organism: uncultured Granulosicoccaceae bacterium (assembly GCA_964550655.1). Taxonomy (GTDB): domain Bacteria; phylum Pseudomonadota; class Gammaproteobacteria; order Granulosicoccales; family Granulosicoccaceae. Next base: position 10,813 of record CAZKAQ010000056.1, on the reverse strand, counting down.
CAGATACCAGTCGTTAAGCTCGTTACTATTGCTGAACTGATAGCTCGAGTAATCAAGCCATTCACTGTTGAAGTTATCGATGCTGTTGCCTGAGCGCAATGCCTCTGACAGTTGCTTTTCATTCTGGTTGCTGATCGGAACATGCTTAATTCCCAATAGAACATTCTCATACATAGAGGTGTTGAACATGGGGGCGGTAGAGGGTTGGTAGGCCAGCCTGCGGCTTATTTCAGAACCGGGTATGCTGCCCGTACGACGATCTCCCATTTGTATTGAGCCATAGTCCGGCTTACGCAGGGTTAATATGAGTTCTGCGATGTGTGAACGTCTGTCAGAAACTGAATCTACGATTGCCAGATGCTCACCTCGGTCAAATTTCAGCTGGAAATTATCCAGCACTCTGTTGCCATCTTCTTCGGTGACGATATTTTTAAATTGAATCGGAAATAACGGCTGAGAGCCTGAATCGGTAATGTCATGAAGAAAGTTAGATTCGTCGATTTCTTCAAGGTCAAACTGTTCTACGAGTTGCTCATATTTTATTTTTGCATCCTGTTGCATTTGATAAAATTTCAGAAGCTCTTTCCACGGTGCCACCATGTCTTTGTAGGCGGCAATTGCTGCTACCAGTGCGCCGAGCGACAGCTGACCCTGAATTACCAGCGTTCCGCCAACCATATAGAACAAAAAAGGCGTTAGTTGATTAATAAAATTGTTGAGAAATTTTATAAAAAACTTCTTTTTGTAAAGTTTATAACGAATATCGAAGAGTTCGTTCAGCCTTGTTGAGAAGCCTGCTAAAACATATCGTTGTACACCGTGCACTCTGATAGCCTGGGCGCCATTTACTGTCTCACCTATATGCTCGGACAAATGTCGAACACTGCGGACACGCTCCCGACTGAGGATATTAACCTGCCTTTGTAGTTTAGGAATAATCAGTATCTGCAACGGTATTAAGGCGATAGATACAAGGCCAAGCCAGATGTTCTGGATAAACATAAACGCGAGGATGGTAAGCATTGTGCCACCCTGAAACAGTGGCAGTGTTATTGCCTCACTTATATAACCTCCGAGTGGTTCCGCTTCTGAAGTAATCTGTGAAACGATCTCACCCTGAGAGACGCCGCGAAATCTTTGTATAGGGAATCGTAGTGTTTGTTCTATTAACGAGTAACGCAGACGGCGAATCATACGTTCTCCTAATACCCCTTTTTTAATATTGATGACCAGTTTGATCAAGCCGTTGATGGTGTACAAAAACAGAAATAAAAGGCTTAGCATCACCAGGAACTGAATCGGAGAGATTTCCATTCCGGATATCAGATGTTGTCTGGGGTTTTCAATTGCCTGGTTAATGATAATTTTCGGCAATTCGAGCATGCCGTAAAGTGTTGGGAAATAGGCCAGTGTAATTGCAGCAAGCACCAGTTGCTGGCGCGAACTGTATTTCCAAATGAACTGGTTTATAGATTTTTCCATGCTTACCTGAACGCTATGGGAGCAGCCACTTCAATGTTATACGGAGCAAGTAATTCAAACGGTAGTATGGTGAGCAGTGACTCCTCAACAGATTGAAAGTGTTGCTAAGAGCGCTCATTCTACAAACATGAAATCATCACCCTCTGCACGACGATGGCAGGCAATACAACCTTTACGCTTGCCTTTGGCGATACGTCCGGCTAGCTTGATCCCGTTGGGTGTGGCATCAAGACTGCCATCGATGTTGTATTTGGCCCAGAACCAATCCTTGTTTTCCGAATCATAACCAGCTTCTCGCTTGAACATAACAGTGACATCGTTCAGGAACCGTAGTCGATTATTAATGACGGTCACAACGTCTGCGTCATCACCTGTGTAGCTGCGTTTTGTAATAACTTTGGCTTCTCGATTATCTATTGTTACTGTGCCAGTGAGTACTTCGAGTACTGCACCGTGGGGATGCATACCCGGGTAGGGGGAAGAGTCCAGAACATTATCACCGACAAGTCTTTCTTCGGCCAGTGCATCCCATAGTCTTTCAGCAAATGCGACATCTTCATCGCCGCCATAGCTGTAGCCGTCGGTATCTGTGGCTGAGGCAGGTACTATAATGGCTGTTATTAATAAGATCAGTACGTTCGACAACGTTCTTGCGGGAAATGATCTATGTTGTTGTGTCACGATACTATTTCTCCGTGTTTGGTCCGGATTGTTGCCGTGGATCGGTTGAACTCTTTGCTTATACTGAATCTGTCTGTGTCGGACAACTACAGGGTAAACTAATGCTGAACCTTGCTCCAGCCGTCGGTGATTCAGTGCATTGCGTAAAAGCTGCTACTGATTCTGCGTATAGTCGAACCAATGCCAGGCCAAGTCCGCTACCACTGGATTGTGGTTGATTTAAATCTTCGAAACGATACATTCGTTCAAATATGCGTTCACGTTCTTCCTCGGGTATTCCGGGGCCGGAGTCATCGACGTGTAACAGTATTCTGTCGTCCTGTTTTTGCCAGTTGATTGATACTTTTGAGCCGGGAGCATACTGGCAGGCGTTGTGGACTAGCTGTGCCACGATTATACCGATAACTGAACGGTTGCTACAGACAGTTGCAGATTCGCCGTGTAACTCTACAGTCGGGCCACCTTCTGCAAAAATCCCTTTGGTTTTAAGTTCCAGTACTTCTTTAAGGTCCATTAACGATACTCTTGGCAGGTACTTGCCGCTTTCGATGCGATAAAGCAGTAACATATTTTCAGTCATGCGCTGGAGTCCGGTTACATTGGACTCAATTTTCTCCAGTGCATTGTTGAGTACAGGGTCTTTTGCATAGTCATCTGAGAGATCATCAAGTTCGGTACGCATATTTGCTAATGGAATACGTAACTCGTGAGCTGTTTCTGCTAACAGCCTGGATTCGTGTACGATGTGTTGATTTACATGATCAATGTATTTATTCAACGCCACACCGAGAGGTTTTATTTCTCTGTCAACATCGTTTAAATCGAGTTGCGACTTTGAGTCAGTAGCGCTTAGTGACTGCACTCGTGCCCGGAACCGGGAGATCGATGACAGTGCGATAGCAGTAAGTCCAAAGCTCATGATGAGGGCGGCTATTATCGCGAGGGGAGTGAAAATCATCAGGTTACGAATAGCAGTTTCTCTCGCTTCAGCAATCAGGTCGGTATTGTCTGCCACAAGCAATTTATATTGTTGATCGTTCTGTCCTTCAGAGACCTTTGTGAAGTGATTTTCGTAGATGCCAAGGAAAATATTGCCGTAATCTACGAGCTCATAGTTGTGATGACCTCCAACGTTGGGCAGGCTGTCACCACCTAAATTGTGTGAGTCGAGCAGGAAGTCGTCATTCATGTCTTTGAACTCGAAAAACTCAGCTCGATCATCATTGCCCAGTCGTATCCTGCTTTCCCAGTCGTAATGCAATCGCAGATCACCAGAGTCGCCAATATAAACGACTTCTTCAAGTGCGCCAGCGAATTTGCGTAGCTTTTGAAACAGTTCCCTCTCCGCGAACGCCACAGCCTGCCGGTACACAACAATTTCTGCGGCGAGTGTCACCAGGAGTAAGCCGGTAATTACACCCAGAAATACTTTTGTACGTAATGAAGTCATAAAATGATGCTTGGGGAAAATCTGTAATTTGTCATTTGCAGGTTCGGCACTCAAGTATATCCATTATGTCGTAGATTTCTCCCCGGTTTGAGCTTTTTGCGGGGCGGGCAGACAGTCTGATTTTAGCACCTGTAAAGTAAAGCCGGCCATGGCTGAAAGTTAAAATAGTTTTGTCAGATTTCTGATCTGCTGTTCATGTATAGATTTTTTCAGTCGCGAGTTTAAGATCCGTAGTGCCGATCTGCATGAAGCCTCAGATATTATTTGTATAACAAATTTTACGCATTTGACTGCCATTTGATCTGTGGGTAGTTGTTGTATGGTGAAGCAGGTAATCCGTCTTTTGGCGAAGGTTTTTTATGACAGCGGTTAGTAGTTCCCTTTTGATTTATTGGCAGCTAATCGTACCATAGACAGTAGGTTGGAAAAATAGCTTCAACCAGACAGTTTGACAAACAAACAGATGCTGCCACTATTGAACCTGGGGGACGAATCCTCATGATTAATGCAGGTTAAGATGACAACATCTTCTGAAATTCAACAGATAACACTTTATTACGCTCCCGACAACGCATCGTTAGTTGTCCGTCTGTTGTTGGAAGAAGCGGGGCTATCATATGATACGATTCTAGTGGATCGAAGTGTTAACATGCAAAAGTCAGAGCCGTATCTGTTGTTAAATCCTGATGGCTTGATACCTGTCTGCATTATCAATAATGAACCTGTATTTGAAACTGCAGCAATACTCCTGTCACTTGCTGATATGCACTCGGCCTTAACGATAGCAACGGATGATCAGCGCAGACCACAGTTTTTGAAATACCTGTTTTTTTTAAGTAACTCTCTGCACAGTGATCTCTCCAAACGGTTTTATCCGGAAAAGTATGTCGGCGTACATCCGCAGGCAATACATTCGTTCCAAAATATCACTCTTCAGAGATTGCATCGTCGATTTACAATAGTTGATGACACCTACCGTGGCTCAGGCACAGTTTATCTGTTTGGTACAGACCCATGCATCATCGATCTCTATCTTGCAGTATGTTTCCGCTGGGCTCAGTTATACCCGCTCGATAGCAGACCGGATTTTACAGCGTCTGCGTACGCTGCGATCACCAAAATGGTTGAAAAGCTTGAGCAGCGACCGGTGATTAAAAAGGCTTGCGCGAAAGAAGGTATTACCGGGCTTTTCTTTAGCCAGCCTGAGTACGCCGATCCGCCGGAAGGTGTATCGCTCTAGTGCACGCTGCAGGTCCGCATAGCAAAATGACACACAAAAGCGTGGGTGTTTGTATAAACCTTAGTGACGCATAGCTATTCAGTTTTGCTGGGAATTGATCGCAGA
>CAZKAQ010000056.1:0-5755 GCA_964550655.1 uncultured Granulosicoccaceae bacterium | reverse complement strand
TGTATAAACCTTAGTGACGCATAGCTATTCAGTTTTGCTGGGAATTGATCGCAGAAACCAATCCCTGTGCGATTTTTTCTCCATTTTAAAAATACTCGAACCGGGTCGGACTGCCAGTACAGGAATCTGGTGACAGGTTTTAGTGTCATGACGTTGTATTTGTGAATATTCTGTGATAATTTCCCCTAAACGTCATGACGAGAAGAAATTATGAATGCTGTTTTAAAAAACCACGCTGCTCTTTTAATTGCGATCTCTTTTGTTACTGCCTGCGGTGGATCCGGAGGATCTGATACCTCATCGCCCGACCCGGCAGGTCCGGTTACATTGTTTGGCGATGAAATAACACCCTCCGGCACGCCTCAACCAGATAATAATTCCGGTGACATCGAAAACAGTTCTCAGCCTGAAGATAATGCATTGACAACTGATTCCGATGTTGCTGATGGTTCGGGATTAGCTGATGATTTGCCTGTGACTGTACCTGCCGAACCGGATGCTGCAGACAATGGAACCGGTCAGGCTATAGACACAGGTAGCAGCGATAGCGATGACACTTCTGCTGGCAATACCGGCGTTGATGCAGTGGTATCTTCGGCTGTTTTCCCAAATAGCGTCTGCGTGGAACCTGGTGTCAGTTCAGTGAGTTTTGAGCCTTACTCCGCCCCTAGAAACGGTGGTAACCAGAACGGAGTATATGTGCCATTTCCAGCGAGCGGATTTGGTTGGAATGGTGCTCAGCTGTGTGATCTGGAGGGCAGCCGTGAGCTTGATGAAATTGAAGTGCTTGTACCCTACGTGGCAATACGACCCGATATAGATGGAAAAATAGCCAGAGATGAATGGCTAAGGGCAGTTAATGCAAGCACGATAAACTATGAGACATTGGGAAATGACATAGAAAATTTGCTTCGTTCACCGGTAAGTCGATATCAGGACGGTGCAGGTTACTCGGAGTGGTGGGCCATGCATGACGGTACAAATCTTTATCTTCGAATTCGGGTAACCAATGATGCTTCTTCCTCATACAGTTTTTTCGACTCTGAAATGCCATGGCATGATGACAGTGTAGAACTCTATATAGATGGCGATAACAGCAAAGGAGAGTCGTACGATGGTGCCAACGACTTTCAGGTGTTTGTTTCGGCAGATAACAATGTCCTGCCATATTTTGCGCCGTCTTCAGCTCCCGGTATGAGAATATTCCACAAGTCTACTGGCGGGAGTCTCTACAATATAGAAGTGGCAATTAATCTCGAATCTGTAGCTATTGAAATTGGTAAACCCTTTGGATTCGATGTTCATATAAACGAAGATGACAATGGTGGAGATCGAGATGCCAAGTGGGGCTGGTTTGAAAAAACCGGTTTTGACAGATCGTGGTTTCAACCATCCGCGTTCGGCACACTACTGCTGACTGATTGTGAGAACCGGCAACAGTGCGGCAGCTATCAGTCACTGTTGCCGTAGTCTCTAATGAGTTCTTTGTAACCTTGCCTGTAATTTGGATACTTAAATTTGAAACCTGTATCAAGTAACAGCCGGTTGCAGCATCGTTTGCTGCCGGCTATTCGTTTGGTTTTTTCGCTTGTGTCAGCATATTGTTTTTGTATATTCAATTGAGTTGCTATAAAACTCTCAACTTCGGTGGTCGTCGCAGGCTTTGAGTCCGAAGCTACGATCACTGAAGGAAGTTTCGGTTGCGTAATCAGATGTGCGAGCACCGCGGAGCAGTCTTGTGAGTGGATACGGTTTGTAAAGCTTACAGAGTTTTCCGGCGTACAGTTACCATTGCGTACCCGTTCTATCAGCCTGTTGCGTCCGGGGCCATATATACCACTGAATCGGACAGCCGTACCAATACCGGTTTCAATCGCTATTTGCTCCGCCTCAAGCATAATTTTGCCATTAAAGCGTTCCGGGTTTGTAGCAGAATGTTCGTCGACCAGACTGTCATCGTTCTGGTGATACACAGCGGTTGATGATACAAAGATCAACCGTTTAACTGCTTTCATATCCATTGCTCGTATAGTGTTCTGCAGGCCGGTTACATAGGCTTTTGTGTAGCTATGTTCGTCGAAACCTGTCGCTGCAATTGAATAGACTATGGTGTCCGCGTCTGTACTTTTGAGAAACTCCATGCTCGCAGGGTTACAGACATCGGCTGCTGATTTCTTCATGAAGCCGGGAAGGCTGCTTATGTCCCGTCGAACGCCACGCAGGCGGATATTTTGTTCACTGAGCATGCGAGCTGCACCGGTCGCGACTTTACCGCAGCCGATAAATATTATGCTTTTCGCCATCGTTTCTTTGTCGCCAGGGTCATGGTTTTCAGTTTACCTGTCAGTACCGTACGGTGGATAAACAGTGTGTGATTCACACTCCGGGAATTAAACACTCAAGTACAGTATATTGTAAAATATGTATTTTAAGTATTTGTAATATAAAGAGTTAAATTATTTTATAACTAGCACTTTACAAGCGTTACGGTTTGACTTGTGATGCTTACCTCGGATTATTTGTGTCATATCTGGAACACTTGCGCTCTTTTTTCCGGGAGTGAGTATGACACGGCTTCTCATATTGGCGGCGTCGCTATCAATAGCGGGATGTGCGTCTGATCATCGCTTTGTTGATGAAACGATTGTTGTTACTCAGGATCTTGCGCTCGACGGTGATGTGTTTAAGACCAACTTCCGTTTCAATACACCCAACGTGGTTTTTGATGGACAGGGTCATACGCTGGATGGCGACTGCAATATAGAATGTATGGGCCTGGTTATTCTGGCAGATAACGTGGTGGTGCGTAACCTGATATTGCGCCGGTTTGACGGAGGTGTGAGGATCGCTCGCGGTGTAAGTGGTGTAACTTTTGAAAATGTCACTGTTACCGATAATGTTAATCACGGAATATATGTTGATGCAGAAGCCAATGGTTTTACCTGCAAAAATTGCATAATTTCAGACAATGGCACTATGGGTTTGTATCTTGAGTACAACACTCACAGTAATGTTATAGAAGACGGTGAAATCAGTTTTAACGGTTTCCGCGACAAAGACACTGGTGACTTTTTTGAAAACCAGAGAAACAAAAGAAGAGATAAACGTGAAGGAGTCGCAATAGACAGCTCACAGGGAAACACGATTATCAATACGGACTTTTTCGGCAATGCCTTAGCCGCAGTTACCATGTATAGAAACTGTGGTGAGAGAGGTATCCCCAGAGAGTTGGGCGCAAGTTTTAACACCATTCGGGGTGGAAGTTTCAGCGATGATATAATCATTGCATCGCGCCAGGATATGAACTTATCCGAGTGGGATTGCCTGCGACCTTATGTACTGGATGGCAGGTATGTTGAAGATGACGCGGAATTCAATGTCATTGAAAATGTCACGCTTGAAGGCAACACCAGAATTGTGATTCAGGATGACAACAATCTGATCTCAGGTGTAACCGGTGGCAGACTGGTAGCAGGCTCTGATGTACGTGACACCTTGTTGCAACCGGTAACCGGAATTGATATCAGAAATACCACCAGCAATTTTACGGGTGATCCTTCATTTGTGGTTGAGTAGGGCCATTACGGGAAATAAATGTGCTGGAAATAAAAAAGCCATGCTTGAAGCATGGCTTTTTTGTCAAGAACTATAGGTTGCTGCTTCTATTTGGAGTGCGCCAGATTACCAGCTTCTTTAAACGATATCAGCCTTCGAGATACGTCGTCCCATATAGCGAGATTGATACACTTGAGGCTTTCGATAAATTTCAGTCGACTTATGTCCTTTAGTTCCGGGTTGGCTTTTAGTACTTTGGGTAGCTTGTAAAAAGGGATACGGCTGGAAAGATGATGTACGTGGTGGATGCCGATATTCCCAGTCAACCACATGAACGGCTTTGGAAGATCGTAAAAAGAGCTGCCGTGTAATGCAGCGTGTTCGTGCTTCCATTCCGGCCGCGTTTCCCAGTAAGTTTCGTCAAACTGGTGCTGAACGTAAAACAACCACACACCGATGGCGGCACCTACAGTGACAATGGGTATCTGGATTAACAAGAATGTTTTAAAACCCACCAGATAACACAGTGTTGTGGCGACCAGTAAAATACCGGCATTGGTGGCCATGACGCTTATCCATGCATCGCGATCTTTCATGAGGCAGATCGGAAGACGGTGTCTAAGCACAAACATGTAGAACGGACCCACTACGAACAAACTCAATGGATTGCGATAAATTCGATACTGTAGTTTCTTGAGACCGCTAAGCTCGTTGTATTCGCTCAGGGTAAGTGTGTCGATGTCACCCAGTCCGCGTCGATCCAGATCACCGGATGTGGCGTGATGTGCAGCGTGCATGTAGCGCCAGTAATGGTAGGGGGTATAAGTAAAAACACCGAGCACACGCCCCACCATGTCATTGACTTTCTTCGAGGAAAACAAAGATCCGTGGCCACAGTCATGCTGCAAAATAAATAGCCGGACAATCATGCCACCTGCTAACACGAGAAGTGCGGCGTAACTCAGGTAACCAACAAAACTGTTTGCCTGCAACGCTTTCCAAAGTGCAAACCACAAAACAGCCAGTGGTATAGCGGTAACAGCAATCTCGAAGACAGCACGCGGATTGTCTGAACTTTTGAACTCATTGAGGCGAGACGACCAATTTTCTGAAGTGCTCAACGTTTTGCCTTATTTTATAGTTATGCTGTGTTTTTGAGTGGGGGTTGCAGAGGTAACAGCTCTGTAGTCGGGGATTCAACATTTGCACCATTGTGTGCCGCGCGTTGAAGCGACGTCAGGTAACATCAGGTCAAAATTCGTCCAATGTCAAAAAACTGACGATGAGAGTGGTCTAAGGATTTATTCCGGGTATATAGGACTTTTGGTTAGTGTAAAGGCTATCGCTTTAGTTCGTTCGGATTTTATCAAATAGACAGGTAGCAAGGGAAGGCAATTAGGCGCTGCGGCATGCTGAGTCTTGTAAATTACCTGAAATTTGTCTGCTTGCGACTAGAGTTACACACTAACCGACAGGTCCTGCAGCCATACCGGCATGATATCCAGCAGCCATTGATCGATAGTATGATTCCAGCCCAGCAGTAAACCGATGCCGACGATAATCATGACAACGCCCATGATCGGCTTTGCCCAGGGCATCCACTTCATGAGTCGATCTTTACGTTTTGTTAGCAGTTCCCGGGTGCCATAGGAAAGTGAAAGCAACACAACTGAAACACCGAGCCCGAAAAACAACATGGTAAAAGTAGCTTGCAGCAGGCCGCTGCCACTGGCGGCCAGACCTATAGCGCCACCGAGTGTTGGCCCGACGCAGGGCGACCAGACAGCGCCAAGCAGAACACCAATAAAAAACTGACTGCCGAGATCACGCGAGTCAGTACTGTCTATTTTGGCGTTAGCACTGGATGCAAGTGGAGCGACTACGTTGGACAATTTCTCCTGAGCACGTGTCATTAGCAGGATGATTCCGAACAGAATCATGATAACTGCAGCAATTCGGTTAATTAGCAGTTCATCCAGTCCGATAAGATGCCCGAATGCTGTAACCAGTACACCCACGAAGGTAAACGATACGGTTAACCCCAACGCGATCATCACAGGACCCAAGCGATGACTTTGCAATGCACCGGCAATGACCACCGGCAGCAGAGGCAGAACACACGGATTGATTAAAGTTAGAATACCGGCCAGAAAGGCCCAGAAATAGGTCATTGATTAAATACTTTAATGGTGATGGCTAG
>CAZKAQ010000055.1:0-22189 GCA_964550655.1 uncultured Granulosicoccaceae bacterium | reverse complement strand
ATTTGCTCGGGGCGCGCAGCTGTGGAATCAAAGATCAAGTGAGATGCTGTCGATTTCGTGAATAGTCCGGGCTAACTAACCGGCCATTGGCAGCGCATCGTCAATTATTTTTTGTGCGTTGGCAGCATCGTCATGGACGCCATAGATCCCATGCTCAGTGGCAACTCGCGAGGCCAGATAGAATTCTGCACCGGCTGAGCTTGCATACTGAATCATCATCGCGGCCTGTAGTGCCCGCGCAAGTCTTGAAGCCAACGCTCTGGCCGATGTCTCGGTAAACTTGTTCGCGGCAACGTCATCCTTAAGCTCATTAAGAAATTTATCGAAGATTGAATCGCTGCCCTTTTGTTTTTCAAGCTCATGCAAATAAGCATCTGCTACCGAAGGTTGCTTTGCAATTGCCCGCAGCACATCGAGGCTTTGAATGTTACCGCATCCCTCCCAAATGGAGTTCAACGGCGACTCCCGAAACAGGCGCGGCATCACCGATTCTTCTACATAGCCACTGCCGCCATGGCACTCGAGGCTTTCTGCCACCATATCCGGTGTACGTTTACATATCCAGAACTTGCCTACAGGGGTCGCCAGACGAAGCAACAGTTGCTCAAACTCCTGGTCAGCATTGCTATCGTTTTCGGCATCCAGCGCTTTGGCAAGTCGCATGGTTTGCAGTAGTGCGGCTTCTGATTCAACGGCCAGATCAGCAAGTACGTTCTGCATTGCTCCGTGATCATTTAATGTAGTACCGAATGACTTTCTTTGAGAGCAGTGATGCAAAGCCTGCGCTATTGCCTGTCGCATAAGGGAAGAGGAACCGAGCATACAGTCATAGCGTGTCATGGCGACCATTTCCAGAATGGTATTTATACCGCGACCCTCTTCACCAATCAGCCAGCTAAAGGCACCGCTGAATTCTATTTCGCTTGAAGCATTCGACCAGTTGCCAAGTTTATCTTTGAGTCTTTGTATATAAAAAGAATTTAACTCGCCTTCAGGTGTCCAGCGCGGCATTAAAAAACATCCAATACCGTTGTCAGTTTGTGCGAGCACCAGAAAGCCATCACTCATAGGTGCCGAGCAAAACCATTTGTGGCCGGTCAGCAGATAGGGTTTGCCTGCACCGGTTTCTGATACCGCCACCGCCGTTGACTGATTTGCCCTGACATCGGAACCGCCCTGTTTCTCGGTCATCGCCATGCCTATAGTCAGACCATCTTTTTCATACCATGGCAGATTTCTTTGATCATATACCCTTGATGTGATGCCTCGAATCCAGGCTTCCGTAACATCTGGCTGATGCCGCAGTGCCGGCACGGCAGAGAATGTCATCGTCGTTGGGCAAGTGGTGCCAGCCTCAGCCTGGTTATGCATATAGACCAGCGCGCTGCGCGCCACATGCGCACCGCTTTTTGCCTCTGCCCAGGGCAGCGAAGGCATACCTGCCTCGATTGCGTCAGTCATCAGCGAATGATAGGCCGGGTGAAAATCAACCTGATTGATCCGGTGTCCGAAACGATCGTGGGTTCTAAGCACAGGTTTGCTGTTGTTCGCGCTTGAGGCACTATGCATAAGATTGTGCATCGCCCTGCCACCGTATCGTTCAAGCTCATCGGCGGCATACTGTCCACCGAAAACAGCTACCGAGTTTTGCAGCGCCCGGTCGCTGGTATACAGGTTATAGTTAAACTCGACCGGCTGGTTGGTGACCTGGTGTGTGGGGTGCATTTGAATACCCTGTATATATAGTCAACTGCCTGTAGCTGACCTGTTGCGGTGAGCATATCTTGCGCGTCTTACAGGCAGTGGTTTTATCGATACCCGGAAACCAGTAAACTGCCAGCACTAAACCGCAAAATAGAAAATAAATAACCCCCCAAGTATTACATTACGCTACATATTTGTGTCAACATTAACGACAGAGATATCAGCATTGCATTTTATCCTCAAATTTTGAAGATAAATTGCTGAAACAAAGATTTAGTGTACCAACGAGAAGTGATGAACCGCTATGCAAGGTGAAGAAATGTCGAACAGATCGACGTCAGAGGTTGAACATGAGTCACCAAAATTAAAATCGTCCCGGCAGCAACAACTCAACGCCGCCCCCCGAATAAATGCGGCCCCCAGGGTCAACCCTGCGTCGCCCGTTCAGAAGAACAAAAATGACGTAGAAACCGATCGCTGGCAGTCGTGGCTTCGCCAGATTTGCGATGAATGCGGTGTCACCATCAACGGTTCGGAACCACCAGACCCTCAGATTCACAATACCGATGTGGCCAAACGGATGATAACGGACGGATCAATCGGCCTCGGTGAAGCCTATATGGAAGGCTGGTGGGATTGCGAAGCCCTGGACGAACTCGCCACTGCTATGTTGAAGGTAAAAATCGCAAGCAAGATGGAAGTCGAGAACAAAACCCGTCTCCTCTATGAGATAGCCAAAGTACGAATTTTCAACTTTCAAAAGAAATCACGCGCATTCCAGGTTGGCGAACAACACTACGATACCGGCAATGACCTGTTCGAAGTAATGCTTGACCCAACCATGAGCTACTCCTGTGGCTACTGGAAGGGAGCCTCTAATCTGCACGAAGCGCAGATAAACAAGCTCGATTTGTTGTGTCGCAAGTTACAGCTGGAAAAAGGCATGACGCTACTGGACATAGGTTCCGGCTGGGGAGGTCTTGCAGAGCACGCAGCGCGCAATTACGGTGTTGAGGTGGTTGGCGTTACTGTTTCAAAAGAACAGGCAGCTCTTGCGGAAGAGCGATGCCGCGGATTACCTATAGAATTTCGACTTCAGGATTACCGTGATCTGACTGGCACCTTTGATCGAATAGTATCAGTTGGAATGTTCGAGCACGTCGGCCTTAAAAACTACGGCACCTACATGCAAAAATGCCATTCACTGTTACGTGCAGAGGGATTATTTGTGTTGCACACCATCGGCACCAATCGCACTCACAATCTCGTAGACCCATGGATTAAAAAATACATTTTTCCGAATGGAAAACTCCCTTCCCTGAATCAGATCACCAGCGCCTATGAGCCGTATTTTGTACTGGAAGATCTACAGAACTTCGGCCCCGACTACGATAAAACTTTAATGCAATGGAGCGCTAATTTCCGCGATGGCTGGGATCAGCTCTCTGGTCAGTACAGCGATCAGTTTTATCGAATGTGGCAGTACTATCTGAACATAAGTGCCGGTACATTCCGTTGCAGAGACAATCAACTCTGGCAGATGGTTTTTTCCAAGCCAGTCGACAGTAAACGCTATGACAGCCCGAGATAATAATCAGGTACTCAATGCACCGTTTTCAACTACGGCATAAACAGGAAGATCTAACGGAACCATCACTCTGACTTAAAGCTACTTGAAGTTTCTTCTCATAAACTGACAATTCAGTGCGCTCATCACGTACTCGCAGGCACTCAACCAGTCCGTGTAAACTCCACACATTGCCCGGATGCTGTGCACATCGCTGCAGTTTATTATTCAAACCGAGATCCGTACGATAAATATCTTCCGCCTCTTCATAATGACCCTGCTCTGCAAGTAGTGCCGCAAGTGCATGGCGTGGCGGGTGCATCCAGGCCCACGGTTCGTTGTAATGAAGTTTGTCATTGCGTGTAACTGCTTCTCTTAGATGATCAAATGCACTCCGGACGTTACCTCTGTGGTATTCCAGTTCACCGTCGAGCATCTTTTCGCCCACACCGAGTGTTTCTACGGCAAGGTTATTAAAGAACTTTCTATTAGCAGGAATACGTTCCACTGATTGCTGAAAAAGATCCTTCTGACACTCAGCAGAATCAAAATCTTTAAGCGCTGCACAGGCAACACCTCTGGCATAGTGATGCATTGCAGTCGAGACACAGTAAAGCGCTGCGTCTGATGGCAACGGGGTATCAATAATATTCCGCCACCGACCAAAACGCACCAACACATGCATTTTCATTGCATAGTAGCCTTCCATAGTATGTAACAGCTGCGGTTGATCTGAGTGACGCAATACCTCCTCAGACAAGGTTTCACACATTTTGTTGGCAGCATCTATCGCGGGTTGAAACTGCCCCAGAAACATACAGGCATACATCATCAGATGCAGATCGTGACAACGAGCAGTGGTGTAAAAATTGTACGGCCCTGCATAATCGAGATATTTATCATCAGCGTCGATTGACATCTCACTCACCCAACGGGCTTTTTCATAGTTGCCACACAAGACATAAATATGACCGGGCATATGTTGCATATGGCCGGCATCCGGACATTGATCAATCAGTCTGTTTGCGGAGTCCATGGCTCTCTCTGGCGTGTCAGACATCTCGGTACAATGTATGTGTAAGTGTAAAATAGCGGGGTGCTGCGCGCTTCCGGCAGCCTTATTAAGCGCAATAGATTGTTCGATTACCGTCAGTGCTTCATAGGTATCAGCGCCGTCTGGCGGCACCCCTCGTGTTACATCCCACAACTTCCACGGAGTACGGCACATCAATGCCTCGGCAAAGAGCGCCATGACATCATGATCTTGCGGATAATCCTGGTACACACTACGCATAGCATCAGCGTATGAATCGTCCCAATGATTAAACTCCTGAAGCGATACAGAGTGCGGTTTTTGAAATCTCTGTGACAGAGCAGCCAACAATTGATTTTCAAGATCAGTGGCACCTTCCGCAAAAGATTTACCCAGTTGAATATGTTCGTAGCAGTAACTGGTGACTTTGTATGCCTGTGGTTCGCTGAAATCACACCAGGAGTAGTTATAGAACGGACCGGAACCGTAGGCCACGCCCCAGTGTGCCATTACACAGGCAGGATCATACTGCAGTGCCTTATGGAAACACTTAACACCTTCCTCCTGATTAAAACAGTAACACCACTTTAATCCCTGATTAAACAAGCGCTGAGCCTGAGAAGAACTTGTAGATATTTTTCTTTGATGATTACCGAGATCGAATAACTCTGATAAGTCCTGTTCAAGCATTGCTACGTATTATTAAGCAGGGAACTCATGCGCCGAACAGCCAGCAGGTAGCCTTCAATCCCGAAGCCCGCAATAACTCCATTAGCACGTAAGCTCACATACGAGTGGTGCCTGAAATTTTCACGCTGATGGATATTGGACACATGGACTTCCAGCACCGGCCCGTCGAAAGTATTCAATGCATCAAGAATCGCTACCGACGTATGACTATAGGCTGCCGGATTAATAATGATGCCGCCACTGTCGACACGGGCAGATTGAATCCAGTCAACAAGCTGGCCTTCATGGTTAGACTGCTGAAATCGCACCTGCAGGCCGAGCTCATCCGCCAGAGCATTGCACTGAGTTTCAACATCTGCAAGGGTATCGTGCCCGTAAATCTCTGGTTGTCGCATACCCAGCAGATTAAGGTTCGGGCCGTTCAACACGGTGACAAGTTTACTCATAGCATTGATCTTCTTACTTGCATGCGTTAACCCGGACTATTCATGAAATAGCGAGCATATCGCGCAGAGATTTGGTTTCACAGTGCCTTGTCTTTAAATATCAGGTCTTCTTGCGTCGAATACTTACTGATATTTGCAAAAGAAAAAATTTGCTCGGGGCGCGTAGCTGTGGAATCAAAGATCAAGCGAGATGCCGTCGATTTCGTGAATAGTCCGGGTTCATTATAGCTGTGCAGGCAAATCTGTGTTCAGTGGATTTAAGCAACTCCAGTATACGACAATTTTAACCTCGCAGTCCCGTGCCACCGGGTAGCTTCACTTTACCTCCACTGAACCGGTTACAGCATCAGTATCGTTTGAAACAGGGTTTATCTCGCTCGCCAGATACCAGGTAACTAATGCCAATGGCGAAAGACATAAAAGTGCGATCCTGAGATTAAATAATTCCGACAAAAATCCAATCGCCGGCGGTGCAAACAAAAATCCCGAGAACGATATCATGGTCATGGCAGCGACATTGTCAGCTGATGATTTGCCGGGTCTGCGCGCAGCTGCGGTTATCGCCAGAGGGTATACAATTGCAACACCTGTTCCACTGATTGTGGCACCCAAAAACGCCACGGGTATATTCGGCGCGAGCGAGAATACTGCTACACCGACAGATGCTGCAATACCGGATACCTGCACAATTAACTGCTCGCTGAAGAGATCGCGTATTTTGTCACCGGATAATCTTACTATTGCCATCACCACAGAAAAGAAAGAATAGGTAATGCTTATCAGTAACGGTGACGCATCCAGTACCGAGCGCATAAACACCGCCGACCAGTCAATAAACGCTCCTTCCACCAGCATGATGCCAATTGGCATAACGCATAGCAGTACTATAGCTTTCGACGGCCAGCGAAAATAAGCAGACTTAGTTTGCGGCTCCAGCTTTTGTCTGGCAACGGTGTTAAGCACGGGAAGCTGTGACGAGGTTAGAAAACCTGCCACTGCCAACAATGGCATCACTACCATAAAGTGTAATTCTATTGGCACCCCGATCTGAGCCACCACCCCACCCGCCAGTGCACCGACCATGGAACCGAGACTCCAGAACCCGTGACAGCGCGACATGATTTTTTTACCAAAGTGTTGCTCAAGCCTGTCTGCCTCGGTATTCATCGCTACTTCGACCAACCCGATGGTCAGACCGCAAACCAACAGCACCAGTAAAAACATCCACTGATTCGGAGCCAGCGCCGGCAACATAAATGACAGCGCCCATAGCGGCAAAAACAGCTGACACGCACGCCGCAGACTGCCCAGCAACTCAATTATTTTTGCCGCAACAAAGAGACCGACCAAGGTTCCCAGAGGCAATGCCAGTAAACTCAGCCCAAGCTGGCCATCACTAAGAGCAAGCTTTTCCTTAATATCAGGGATACGTGGAATCCACGTACCAAGTACCCCTGACTCGATAAAGAATACGCCGAATATGGCGTAGGTGAATTTGCGTGATGACATGGGGGGGATGGTGCTTGAATCGGTGCTAAATAACAACACGCGCCAGCCGGATACCAGTTGCCTGACCGACAAAAAAACAAACCTCTCCAATAGCTAATGTCACGTACAATTGCAGGTATAACAACTCATGCTCTGATGTATTCGACAATCACTACTTAAAATGACAGGCAATATGTTCACACTATTTAATACCTCAATCGCTGTACCCTAAAGCCAGTTAACCGGCACAGGTAATTATTTTTTAATTCGGAACACTCCATGACTGACTTCTATATTGATGAAAACATCAAAAAGATCCGCGACCTGCACACTGATATCCTGCAGATGGATAAATCTACCACCACCATCAGAGAGTTTATTTCATTGCAGGCCGAGAGGCTTTTAGATGCTCATTCATTTGGCAGCACAGCGGTCATATTTCATCTTGCCTGCTGGTGTAAACCGCTTATCGGAACACCCAGAGAAGAAATAATGAATGCCCGGTTAACTCCGGAACTGGCTCAGCAGACCATGGCCGCCGAATACGGTTTTGCCACATGGGACGAGGTAGAAAGTCTGGCCAAAACCAAATTCGACAACCACTTTGAAGCGTGCGTAGACAACATGCTCAACGGAGATTTAAAGCAGCTGCAAAGCGCACTCAAAGATAATCCCGGCTTTGCCACTCAAAGATCACAATACGGACACAAAGCAACGCTCTTGCACTACCTCAGCGCAAACGGTGTTGAGTCTTATCGTCAGGTTACTCCAATGAATGCAGCTGATATCGCACAGACACTGATTGACGCAGGATCTGACCCGCAAGCCACAGCCAACATCTATGGCGGCAGCAATGTGCGCGAACTACTGCTATCAAGCGCACACCCGGCCAACGCAGGTGTGGTGCAATCCGTTGACGCGGTGTTGCAACGCGCAGTCGAACAGTAATTCACATTAATACAAACGCCACATTAATTTAGACTGACCGATAGATCAGATCTTTTAATATCCGCAGGTTTTTCGATTCATCCGTTTCACTTGCGCCAAGGTTCAACACGCAATCTTTCAGCGCCAGCGCTCGCGACTCGCCCAGCGGTTTACCTGCAAATCGCATAAACTTCTGTTGCAGAATATCTGTACTGAAAGGCATTTCAGGATCACCTGCCGCCTGCACCGTACCGGAGTTCAGAACCTGTCCGTCATTAAACTCAATAACAACATGGCTTTTGCGCAACGCCGGAAAGCACTGGTTATACTCATCAACTTCGACCATCTCAATCATATTGCTTAATCTCAATACCTCTTTATCACGCAGGCCTGCGCCATCAATTTGCTCAAGACCCACATCATTGTGCACAATGGCAGCAGCAGTCGGAAAAGGCAGACTATATTGCGCCTGTTCAGTGGTAGATGGTGAACTCACAGACAGGCGTTTTGACTCATGAAAAGTTCCAATCTCAATACGCTTAATCTGCTGAGTCTCAAACTTGTGTTTTTCTTTAATTGACAACACCCCTGCTATGGCAGGCTGCGCCCAGCGACAAACCGGATAGGCTTTGACATACTGATCAGTAATAGCCCAGTTTGATCCAATATCTGACCAGTGATCCTGCACATCATCAGCCTCAATAGTTATGGCCGGCGCTCCGGTAAATCCGTCTCGCGCCAGTAACGCGGCAGAACACCCGGCCATTGACCCCCAACCAGAGCCGTCTTTGAGCATAGTCGGGTGGTCAATACATCGCATCATCTGACTACGGGGACCGTGATACTCGGCAATACCAACCGCTTCGCGAGTCTTTTCAGGATCAAGCTGCAGGCTGCGTGCGCCGATTGCTGCTGATGCCAAGGCAATCCATGCTCCCGAGGTATGATAGTCACACGCAGTAGCGTGTAGCGCGATACCGGCGCGCCCGCCAACTTCGTAACCCATCAACAAGCGGGTTAACAATTCGGTTTCAGTTAGCTCGTGATCTGCTTCAGCAAAAGCCAGTACCGATGGCAGAACGCCACAGCCGACATGACCTTTGGTGGGTTTATATCCGTCGTGCGCGTCAACAGAATCTATCAACATGCCGCCAGCAAGTGCCGCACCGGGAACGCTGGATTGTCTGCCGTCAAACAGTATACGTGCTGCCTGCAAAGGGTCATTGCAGCCAAACTGGCTGATCGCATGTTGACGAATAATTTTGGACAAATCTGTGGCCGTACCACTTGCCGCCACAGCGAGTAAATCCAGCAGTGCATATCGTGTTGCCGCCTGCACATGCTGCGGCGCATCATCCCACCGAAGATCATGTATAAATTCAAATACTTTAGCAGTCATACAGCGCCCCTGGCGTACCCCCTTTGAATTTGAAGAGGTCTACATTAGTGAACAATGTAATGAGCATACCCTCGACACCGAACAACAACAATCACTAGAAGCACCGCACGCAAGGTCTGTGCTATCGTTAAAAGTACATGTGTTCGTTCAAACACTCCGGGCGTTTTACGGTGATGCCGGAACTCGCTAACGCTGAAACAAAACAACAATCATGACCAGTGAAACATCAGCATACGCGTCTTTTTATAACACACTAATCGATCAGCAAACCTGGACTTTCATTGAACGAACAAATCAATGGTATCCACCAGACACCATTGATTTTTCGATGCAAAAGCAGCGCGAAATATACAACGCCATGTGTCGCGAATTTCACAGCGGATACCCCGCTGGCGTCACAGCCTCGGATGACACCATTATCACAGGTGATCATCACATCGCAGTAAGACGCTATTCGTTTGATAACAAAGCAAGTGCCACACGCGTTATATACTTTCATGGTGGTGGCTTTGTTGTTGGCGGCCTTGCGAGCCACGATGATGTCTGCGCTGATATCTGTGCCACTACCGGGCTCGATGTCACCTCGATAGACTATCGACTGGCACCGGAGCATCTGCATCCGTGCGCAATGCACGATTCACTGGCCGGTGTGCTGCACGAATACAGAAAATTTAAAACACCTTTGATTCTTTGCGGTGACAGCGCCGGTGGCAATCTGGCTGCAGCTGTCAGTCATAAACTGCGTGACATGGACAGCACTGTTTCAATCGCGGGCCAGGTACTGATCTATCCGGCACTGGGCGGTGACACAACGAAGGGTTCCTATATCAGGCACGCCAACGCACCGATGCTAAGCAGCAGAGATATTGAATTTTACTCCACCATCAGAACAGGTAATAAAGTACACACAGATGTTGTATCACTTGCACCATTGCTAGACGATAACTTCGCCAGCCTGCCCGATACAATAACCTTCAGTGCCGAGTGCGATCCACTGGCCGATGATGCCCAGATTTATGTTGAGTTCATCAAAGCCGCAGGAGGTAACGCCACCTGGTACAACGAAAAAGGTCTGGTACATGGCTATCTGCGAGCGCGATCTTCTGTTGATCGAGCCAGAGACAGCTTTAAAAGAATCACCGACAGCCTGAGGTATCTTGCAGATCACTAGCCTGCATTATTCATGAGGCGACCCGGGTATTTAGCTGTTATGTCTTTATTTGTAGCACTTGCGGTGAATTTATGGTCAATCCAGAAATAACAGACTGTCTATTCGACGCCAGAGCCAATTGCGCGTCACATCTCACCCTATCCCCCTCGTCGCGTGGCGTGCCACGCTTCTCAGGCGATAGGGCGAGCTGTTTAGCGCTATTGACTCTGGGCGCCGAATCCTCACGAATAATGCAGGCTAGCTTCGGTATTCGAATCCGCACAGCGAAACTTCTTAAGCAATCTCTCGTGAAGAATTTGATTCGGTCGTGGCCGGGGTCATTACTTCACTGTTACGGTAACCGATTGGACGGTTAATTTTCGCTTCCGCCAGTGTCTTGTTGATCTGCAGGCCAAGCGTCTTTTTGTCAACAGGCTTGGAGAGCATCTTGAATTCCTGATCGGTCGACTCTTCCGTTCCACTATCCTCGCCGTTAGCCGCGTAACCGGACATATAAATGATTGGCAAATTAGCGCGAAGGTTACGGGCGCGTCGTGCAAGCTCCCGCCCGTCGATTCCACCGGGCATCATAATGTCGGTCAGCATCAGGTCGATATCAATGCCCGCGTCCAGAAGTTCAAGCGCCGTGGCGCCGGATTCGGCTTCGATAGGAGCAAAACCCATGTCGGCCAATTGAATCGCCACGGCCCGACGTATGTCCGAGTTATCCTCGACAACCAGGATGGTTTCGCCCGATCCGTTAGCAGGCGCGCCGTCACTTAAATTGCCTTGAAGAACGTCGGGACTGAGCTCGGCACGGGGCAGCAGCATTGCGACAGTCGTACCGACGTTCGGAGTACTTTCAATACTGATGTCACCACCCGATTGCTTGATGAATCCGTAGACCATGCTAAGCCCGAGACCACTGCCCTTGCCGAAATCTTTGGTAGTGAAGAACGGTTGGAACACCTGAGCCAGGACGTCCTCAGTCATACCTTCGCCAGTGTCAGTGAATGTGATCCGGACGTAGTCGCCCATTAACCCGTTTTTGTTTTCACCAGGCCGCAACGAGACATTCCGGGCTACAATCTCAAGCGTCCCGTTACCCGCCATCGCATCACGCGCATTGGCAGCCAAATTCAGTACCGCTGACTGCAGCAGAGAACAATCAGCCGACGCATACCAAAGATCCGGTGTTTCTGTCAGGCGCAGGAGTATCCCCTCTCCGAGTGTTATTTGCAGCAACGGTTCGAGCGACTCAAGCTCGTTGCGGATGTCTAAACCCTCCACCTGCAGCGACTGATCGCGGGAAAAGGTCAGAAGTTTTTTGTTTAAAGCGACCCCGGTCATACCGGCCTTTTTTGCCGCGGCAAGCATATCCTGTTCTGCACCGTGTGGAGGCACGCGGCTTTCGAGCAGTTCGATATTCGAGATAATGATGGCCAGGAGATTGTTGAAATCATGTGCCAGTCCGGCGGTCAGCCTTGCAACGACTTCCATCTTCTGGCTTTGCTGGACCTGCTGCTGTAGTGAGCGGGCTTCTGTCAGGTCAGCGATAATAAGGATCGTGCCGATTGCACGGTCATTGCTGTCCGACAATACCGAGGCGGAGATGCTGGTCACAACGGTTCTACCATCAGTATGTCGCAAGCGGATCTCCCTGCCTGGAGGTGAGTCGCCGTTATAAGCCTGCTCCAAAAACTCGGTGAAAGCGTCAGCGCTTTCCGGCTCAATGACATTAGCAAGACCCGGCTGAATCGCGTCAATAGACAAGCCAGTCAAATTGAGTGCAGCAGGGTTCCAGGTGGTTACCTCGCGATCTCGCGACAACGCAACAACGCAACAATGGCAACCGGCGCCGAGGTGATCAGTGCGCCCATCTCGGCATTCACACGTTGCAGCAACTCATTGGTCTGGTTCAGATCGTTGGTACGCCTTTGCACCCGGGCGTCCAGATTTTGATTCAGCTCCACGAGATCATTTTGCGCACGCTTGATGTCGGAGATATCGACATAGACTGCGACCCGTCCGCCATTTCGGGTCCGATAGGATGAACGGCGCAGCACGCGGTGGTCTGAAAGTGTGCATTCCCTTGAATGCGCATCCAGCCGCGCATCGCGGAGGCGTTCTTCTACGAACGCATTAGCATCACTCTCTGCTGCGAGCTCACTGCCCTGCTCGACACGATGACGCAGCAAACCCTCATACAGGGCACCGGGTTGAGCCAGATGCGCAATAGACGGAAAGTACTCGAGATACTTCTGATTAAAGCGAAGGATTCTGTCGTCGCTGTCATAGGCGATGAAACCTTCGTTGAGTGCCTCAAGTGCATCGACGAGATTTTGCCGCTCCTCTGTGAGTGCGGTACGAGCTTGCTCGCGTTCCTCCTGAGTAGTTCGCAACTGCATGGTCATATGGTTAATCTGTTCAGCCAGACGACCGATTTCGTCCCTTTGACCGACTGGAATCGTCTCGCCGAAATTTCCTGCAGCGATGCGCTGTACCTGGGCGATCATGGATGAAACCGGAATCAATAACTTCCGCACTGTTTCATTGCCCAAAATCGTCGCCCAAACACCACCGCAAATAATCAGCATCAGAACAACCAGGAATTGCACCATGACACCAATACGAAACTGTTCCAGCAGACGATTGGCGACGCGATAGCCGATACTGCGGACCGCGGCGACACTCTCTCGCAACGCTTCGAGTCGCTCCAGGCCTTCGCCACTGATCAGAAACGACCGCAGGCGCTGTTCATCGCCATCATCCTGAAGCGCCAGAATGGACTTAAGGTGAGTTAGCTTGGCATCAAGTCGGTCATTCAGATTAGCAAACTCGGCAGTAAATTCGTCCTGCCCGTCGATCAATTCTTTGATTCGGTCAAGAGCGGGCTGAACCGCAGAGACCGCCGTGTAGTATTCATCGAGTTTCTCGGGTTCTTCGCTGATTACATACCGGCGACTGGTGTTGCTGGCCTGAAGTACAAAGGCAAATAAGTCGTCGAGGGCAGCGGCTACGGTCGATGCATGGCTCAGCCGTTCAGCATGTGCGATCTGGGTGCGGTATTGATGGATCGAGACACCGATACCAATCAGGGCAATCGGGACGCAAATCAATAACAGCCCGATCATCCTTGCGCGAAGTGAGCTAAACAACTACCGCACCTTTTGAACCACAAGTCAGTACAACAGAGTCAGCGCACTTGAGGTCAATCACTTCGCCACCGGTTCTGCTGCCAGCAAATAGCCGACATTTCGTACCGACATGATTGCGCCACCATCGCACTTGTTCAACAGTAACTTGCGGCGTAGGTTGTGTATGTGAATGTCGAGACTCCGGTCATTGGGTGCCCAGTCACGGTTCATAGCCAGCCTGCTCAACTGGCTGCGACTCATGGCAGTACCAGCATTACGGGCAAGTGCTGCGAGCAGATCGAATTCGGTTCCTGTCAGGTCAACGTTGGTGCCCTCGGTTGTATATACTCGCCGGGATTGTATGTCCAGCCGCCAGGAGGCGAACTCCTGTTACAGAGGCACTCTGGTCTCGCAGCCGTTAGACTGCGGCGCAGCTGTGCGACGCAGCACGGCACGGATTCGAGCAAGTAATTCGCGGTTGAGATACGGTTTGACAATGTAGTCGTCTGCACCAAGTTCCAATCCCACCACGCGCTCGATCGGGTCGGATTTGCCGGTAAGAATAACCACGGGAACACCGGTATCGAGCAGCGCTGTTTTCATCAGGTCGAGACCGGATTCCTGCTGCAGTCCGATATCGAGCAATACAAGATCGATGGTATTACCAGCCAGTTTTCGAACCATGCTATCGCCATCCGCCGCGGCCTCGACAGCAAAACCCTCACCTGTCAGATAGTTGGTTAGAGCTACCCTGATTGCCTCTTCATCGTCGACTACAAGGATGGTTTTGGAAGACTTGTCGTTATCGATTCACCCCCGCCCGCGCGGTTTGGTTGTTTAAAGTCTCGACAAGATTTATTGTTATCCCCCTAACATACCCGGTTGAAATGCACGAATTTCCAGTCAACCTTACTTGGTTTCATTAAGTTTTGTTTAGGAAATCTTAACAAAGCAGATTCCAACCAGCAATTCTTAACAGAGATCCTGTTTCGGGCTGCACTCAACTTCGTTAGCATCCTCTCCGGGATTGGGATTCCGCCGGGTAATATGTCCGGCGCGATATTCACCAAAATCTACCAATAATCAGCAGCAGTCCTTGATTTAACAGATCAATTAAAAGTCGGATTGCTCACAAGGGGGAGAAACTCGTGGCGGATAACAACGATGCCAACACTCAGACCATAGGCGAAGTGCCCAAGGACTACCTGCCGGGACTAAGACAAAATGCAAAGTTCGACGTCATGGCGGGCTTCATTTTGTTTCTGGTGGCATTGCCACTGAGTCTCGCTATTGCGGCTGCATCCGGAGTGCCAGCGGTCGCAGGGCTTATCACCGCCATTGTCGGCGGGATCATCGGCGGCCTGATCGGCGGATCATATGTAACCATCAACGGCCCTGCTGCGGGCCTTATCGTTATTGTACTCGGGTGTTTCGAGGCCATGCGCGAACTGTCCAATGGCGACCCTAACCTGGCCTATCAGTACCTTCTTGCGGTTGGAGTCGTTGCCGGCGTATTTCAAATCATATTGGGCATCATGAAAGCCGGACCGATGACCAACGTATTTCCGTTTTCGGTCGTTGAAGGCATGATCGCCGGCATCGGTATCATCATTATGGTCAAGCAGCTGCACGTCGCCCTCGGACTAGACGTAGGCGGCAATATGTTCGATTCAATAGCGCATATACCTGAAAGTTTTAAAACGATGGTGCTGCCAGCCGCACTCATCGGGGCGATTGCGGTGGTCTTGATGATCATCTGGCCAAAAGTCGCAGGAAAGCTGGCAAAGTTCATCCCTGCACCACTGGCCATTATGATCGTGACCATCCCGCTGGCCGCGCTATTCAATGCCGGAGCTGAAGAGCCTGTTGTCAAACTGGTGAGTGTTCCGACAGAAATTGGTGCGATCGTGACAACACCCGACTTCTCCGTCATTTTAGAAACTGCTTCGATCCTGTTTATTGTCAGCTTCGTGATGGTCGGCTCTCTGGAGTCGCTCCTTACCGCCGTGGCCATTGAGAAAAAAGATCCGTGGAAACGCCGCAACAACATGAACCGTGAATTCTGGTCGAAGGGTATTGCGAATTCACTGGCCTCAATGGTTGGCGGCATTCCAATGATCGCTGAAGTCGTACGTTCCTCGACAAACATAATGGTTGGTGCGAGAACTCGCTGGTCAAATATTTTCCACGGTGTGTTCATCCTGCTGTTTCTTGTCGCACTTCCCTTCGTACTGAACCTGATCCCGCTGTCTGCACTGGCAGGCATGCTGATCGTGATCGGTTTCCGTCTTGCCCACCCCAGTATCTTTGCACACATCGCTCATACCGGTTTTGACGAGTTGGTGTTTATGGTCGCGACAGTTCTCGGCGTTGTATTCGTCGACCTGCTGTTCGGTGTCTTCATCGGCATGTGGCTGTCGATTGCAATGAATGGTATTCGTGCCGGCAGTGCAAACAGGTTCGGGTCGTCGATCTTGTTCCTCCTGATTCACCTGGTCTTTCTGGTGGTTGTGGTTTACCTCTTCCTGGTACTGCACTGGAAGCTTCAGGCAATCATTATCATGATGATAAATGTAGGCTTCGGCATCTACGCCTTCACCACGACTATGGATGTTCAGGAGGGCGGTGATGATGTGGCAGTGAAGTTTGGAGGCCCGGTGGTGTTTACCAGCCTGATCACTGTTCGCAATGCACTGGACAAGTTGCCCGAAGGTAAAGCGGTCACACTGGATGTCAGTGACGCAAAAATGGTCGATCACACAGTCCGCGAGAAATTTAAAGATATCTCGGATGAATACGCTCGCGAAACCGGCGGCACGATCAACGTGATCGGTACAGATCGGCACAAAGCAACCAATAGTCACGAGCTGGCGACACTCGTTCAGCAGCGCTAACGGTTGGATAAATATCTCATGTTACGACGATGGACACGCTTCGTGAATAGTTACCTGACGGCTGAAAAAATGCAGCCAGGCTTAAGGCTTCCGTGCGATGAATGCGTGCACTCGGATCGCCGAACGCCGCAACCGAGGGATATAGCATGGGCTTGTTGAGTTTAATCCTTTTTATACCTTTGATCGGGGCCGCAATTGTGCTGGTCCTGCCAGGTATTCAACGCGAGCGCATCAGAATGGTGGCGCTCGGCGCGGCGGGTATCAGCCTGATCGGGACACTGGTGCTGGTCGTCAGCTACGACACTGCAGCCGGAGGCATGCAGTTTGTCGAGCGCGTGGCCTGGGTGCCCGAAATGGGCATGACCTACGCGCTCAGTGTAGACGGCATTGCGGCAGTCATGTTGTTGCTGACAACCATAGTCACACTGTGTTGTCTTGCAGCCACCAAACTGGATATCGAAAACCTGAAAGGCTTCTTCGCGTGGTTCCTGATTCTGGAAAGCGCGGTGATCGGCGTGTTCTGCGCGATGGACTGGTTTTTATTCTTCATGTTCTGGGAATTCACGCTGATTCCAATGTTCTTTTTGATCGCCATGTGGGGCGGCTTGCGGCGATGCTCAGCGGCGGCGTGGTTCCAAAGGGATCGCCACGTGGTTACTGGGTCAATCTGCTGCTATTGCAGGCAAGCGTCGTCGGCGTCTATACGGCGCAGGATCTGGTCCTGTTTTTCCTGTTCTGGGAAGCCATGCTGATCCCGTCTTATTTTCTAATCCTGCTTTGGGGTAACGGTTCATCGAGCAAGCAAGTCGCAAGCAATTATGTACTGTACATGTTGATTGGTTCGGTACCGTTGTTAATCGGTATCGCAGCGCTCGGCGCTTCCACCGGCACTTTTGATCTGGTCGCCCTCAGCGGAATGGACATTCCGGGTGAACTACAAACACTGGTCTTCGTGCTCTTTTTTATCGCGTTCGCCGTTAAGGCTCCTTTGCCACCCTTCCACACCTGGCTGCCGGCAGTTGCCATGGGTGGCCCGGCGGGCATCGCAATCTTTTTAGTAGGCCTTAAACTCGGCACCTATGGCATGATCAAAATTCTACTGCCACTTGTGCCTGACGCAGTAGTTGCCTGGCAACCGTTCCTGATCTGGTACGGCATTCTGGCGATGCTGTATGGCGGCTTCGTCGCACTGGCACAGAACAACCTGCGGCGGATGCTCGCCTATGCTTCTGTCAGCCATGTCGGTATGGTGGTCGCCGGTATTTTTGCGCTCAATGCCACAGCACTTCAAGGCAGCGTCATGGCAATGGTCAACATGACTATCGCCTCGACAGTGATGATGTTACTGGCTGGCACAATATTCCGGCGTCTCGGTACCACGGATCTGAATGGTCTGGGTGGTGTGGCTCGCCACGCTCCGGTCATGGCAGTGGCGTTTTTCGTAGCGGCGTTAGCCTCCATCGGTATGCCGGGAACGAGTGGCTTTCAGGGAGAATTTGCCATTCTCGCAGGTGTGTTCGAGGCCGGTCGTCTTGCAGGTGCCGTCGCACTACTGGGCGTGATCCTCGGCGCGGGCTATGTTCTGTGGTTCTACGAGCGGGCCTTTTTCGGACCGGTCGCATCAAAGAACGTTAGCGCCATGCAAGACCTTGGTAAGAACGAGCGCGGGGGTGTTATGGCTGCCATCGCACTGATCCTCCTTCTGGGGCTTGCACCATCGATTGCGATCCGAACAACTTCAGGTGCGGCCGAAACGTTGGTACAGACACTCAGCCAGCAAAATGCCACGCAATTAGCCACTGTTGCAACGTCGGTAATTAAGTAGATTCCTGTTTGCACACAGCGCCGGGACATACCTGGCGCTTGTCTAACAGCGGCGCAGTATGCTGGTAATTCGGTGGTCGGTTGATACAATATCTGCGAGCACTACCATCGCGATCCCCGGAGAGAAGCCAGGGTATAACCGCTTATGAAAACGGGATCAGAATTGTTAAGGTCAGGATTTTTATGGCTGGCAGCGCTGGCACTGACTTTCGTTTTTTCACCTGCCTACAGCAGTAACTGGATAACTGTACCTGCCGGGCAGTTTATAATGGGTGACAGTCAGGGTGATGCCAACGAAAAACCTGTGCAGGTTGATGTTGGTAAGTTTCAGATCATGCAGCATGAAGTGACCAATAAGGACTTCAAAGCGTTTATCAAAGCCACTGGCTATATCACCGATACCTCCCGAAACGGCAAAGCCTACGTCTGGACTAATAAATGGCGAAAAGATTCCAACGCCAGCTACCTGCATCCACATGGCAAGGGATCATCAATAAAACAACTCGACAATCATCCGGTAGTTCAGGTCTCGAACCGTGATGCACAAGCCTATTGCATGTATCACGACGCGAGACTGCCAACCGAAGCTGAGTGGGAATTTGCCGCCCGTGGTACCGATGGGCGTCGGTATCCATGGGGCAATCAGCTACCGGTTCAAGGTTTTACACAGGCACTGGCCAACTACGGAACCGATAACTGTTGTGCGGCTGAAGATGCCGATGGATTCGCAACTACAGCACCGGTGGGGTCGTATCCGAAAGGTCAGTCACCATTCGGTATTCACGATATGGCCGGAAACGTCTGGGAATGGACGTCAACACCGTTCCCGGGTAAACCCTCCGAAAACGTGATACGCGGTGGTGGTTGGGGTAATAACCGCTATTGCTTACGCGTCAGTTACCGCCATGGTAATCCACCGGACATCGGCCTGAACATGGTTGGCTTTCGTTGCGCACGATAATCAATTCCTGAATACAGCTGACGCCGGAGTTTGACCATTGGTGGTCGCACCACTTTTTCATGCCAACATGCAACCTCACAAAACAGATTCGTATAACTCTCTGGTGTTCGCTTCTGTCATCTCAACCGGATTACCACCAACACTCGGATCACGCAGCGCTGACTGTACCAGTGCATCTATATCGGGATTATCCACACCGAGCGCTGTCAGTGTCGCAGGAATAGCAAACGATGCATTAAACTCATCAACAAACTGGCAGAATCCATCAAATCCGTTATCAATATTCAGGTAGGCTGCAACACCATCAAATCGCTCACGAATACTTGCTGCGTTGAACTTCAGTACTGATGGCATAAACACCGCATTCGTGGTGCCGTGATGAGTATGGTGTACCGCACCTATCGGGTGGCTCAGTGCATGTATCGCACCCAGACCCTTTTGAAACGCAGTCGCTCCCATGGATGCCGCGCTCATCATGTTGGCACGCGCATCAAGATCGCTGCCATTGTTGTAGGCAATTGGTAAATTGTCTTTAACCAGACGCATACCTTCAAGCGCTATTCCCTGACTCATGGGATGATAGTGCGGGCTTGAATAAGCCTCCACGCAGTGTGCAAATGCATCGAGCCCGGTACCGGCGGTGATAAACTTTGGCATACCAACGGTCAGTTCGGGATCGCATATAACAATAACGGGTAACATTTTCGGGTGAAAAATGATTTTCTTTTCATTTGAATCTGTGTTTGAAATGACACTGGCTCGACCAACCTCGGAGCCAGTGCCAGCTGTTGTCGGTACGGCGATAACCGGCGCTATGACATCAGCGTTAGCTCTTGTCCACCAGTCACCGACATCTTCAAAATCCCAAATGGGCCGCGTTTGACCTGCCATGAATGCAATCACTTTTCCGATATCGAGCCCCGAACCACCGCCAAAAGCGACTACACCGTCGTAGCCACCTTCACGATAAAATCGCACACCTTCCTCAGCGTTTTTATCATTGGGATTTGGATCGACTTCTGAAAACATCGCACGCCCAAGGCCTGCTGTATCAAGCAGATCAAGTGTTCGTTGAGTGATATCCATATCAGCCAGACCACGGTCAGTCACCAGTAGTGGTTTTTTAATTCCCGCAGTCGTACAGGCATCTGCTATCTCACTGATACGGCCTGCACCGAAACGAATATTTGTCGGGTAAGACCAATTACCGGTTAGTGTCATCTTTATTTTTTCCGCTTAATGGCCGTCTGCCAGACGTTAATTAAAAACTCTGCTGCGGCCAATTGATTAAATATGTCAGTAGATTAATGACAGATTTTTAGTCCTTGTAAAACGTCATTTTTTCCATGGTAACAGCAACGCCTCAGGCACGCTCGAAACCGCGAGCAATTTCCCACTGAGTTACGGCGCTGTCAAAGCACTGCTGCTCCCATTCGGCACAACGTGTGTAGTGTTCAACAACTTTTTCACCCATCGCTTCCTTAAGAAAGGCTGAGTTTCGAAACAATTCGGTAGCAGCACGCAAGGTATGTGGAATTTCTGCTACCGTATCATCGTTGTATAAATCACCGCTTGCCGCATCTGACAATGGCATTTTATCTTCTATGCCTTTGATACCGGCTGCAAGCAAAGCGGCCTGTGCCAGATAAGGGTTTACATCTGAACCTGGAATGCGACATTCCACTCGAACAGATTTTGTACCCTCACCACAGACACGGAATCCTGCTGTCCGATTATCCACCGACCAGGCCGTTTTGGTTGGTGCAAACGTACCTTTCATAAACCGCTTGTAGGAATTTATATAGGGCGCCAGAAAAACCGTATACTCCGGCGCATAGTGAATAATGCCAGCCATAAAGTGGCGCATGAGTGCTGACATCGCATAGGTTCCATCGGCGTCATAAAAAGCGTTTTCATCGTCTTTCCACAGCGACATATGAAAATGACTGGCACTACCAACTTTGTCACTGTGCCATTTTGGCAGAAACGTCGCAGAGTGCCCCTGTTGCCATGCGATTTCTTTGGTTGCCTGTTTGGCAATCGTGTGGTGATCTGCGCATGCCAATGCATCACTGTATTTAATATTAAGTTCTTCCTGACCGGTCTCTGCCTCACCTTTAGAGTTTTCTACCGGAATACCGGCGCCAAACAGCCCATTGCGTAAGCGTCGCATAATCGGCTCTTCCTTGGTGGTTTGAAGAATATGATAATCTTCGTTATAGCCACTGATCGGCTCGAGGTTCATGTAGTGTCGGGCCTGGATATCTTCAAGCGAACCTTTGAACAGAAAAAACTCGAGTTCAGTTGCCATCATTGCACTCATACCGTGCGCCTGTAGTCTTTTAATCTGGTGCTTTAACACTGCGCGCGGCGAGTGCGGTACCGGCATGTGAGTATGGTGATCAAGTATGTCGCAAAGCACCAGCGCTGTACCCTCAAGCCATGGCAATTCTCGTAGTGTTGAAAGATCAGGCCGCATAATATAATCACCATAGCCAGCTTCCCAACTGGTGGATTCATAACCGTCAGGTGTACCCATTTCAATGTCTGTTGCAAGCAGATAATTGCAGCAATGTGTCTCCTGCCATGCGCTTTCAAGAAAGTTAGCCACGTGAAAACGCTTACCCATCAGACGCCCCTGCATATCTACCAGACACACAAGAACCGTATCAATGCTTCCATCTTCGGCGGCTGTTTTCAGCGAATCAATATCTAACAAACCTTTCATGATTATTCCCGGTAAACAAACATGGTAAAACCACCCCGACGCTACAAGTTACGGGGTGGCTTTTACAATGATGTTGTTTGTCGCTTAACCGTATCGATAAGGACGACCAGCCTTTTGCATGTCGTCATTATATTTACGGAAAATATCAACCACTTTTTTCTTGGTTTCCGACTCTTTAGCAATCTCATCCCAGAACTTAACTGCGGCAGTTTCAACCTCGGCCCATTCCTCATCAGGAATA
>CAZKAQ010000054.1:0-22276 GCA_964550655.1 uncultured Granulosicoccaceae bacterium | reverse complement strand
TAAATAAAGACATAAGAGCTAATTTCGCCGGTCGCCTTGTGAATAATGCAGGCTAAGATAACATGCACCGGGGACTACCCGGTATTCTGCAAGTAGCTCTGTATAACAAAAACCTGTTCAGGGCTTCAAAATAGAATCAACACCCATCATCGCTTTTAATACCTCAGGCACTGCAATGCTTCCATCCGCCTGTTGATAGTTTTCCAGCACAGCAACCAGTGTTCTACCCACGGCCAGCCCTGAACCGTTAAGCGTATGCACGAGTTCTGTCTGCCCTTCATCATTTCTGAAACGTGCCTTCATACGCCGCGCCTGGAAGTCTGTACAGTTACTACAGCTTGATATTTCCCGGTAGGCATCCTGACCCGGCAGCCAGACCTCGATGTCATAGGTCTTACTCGCAGCAAAGCCTGTATCACCACTGCAAAGTGTCACTACGCGATAAGGCAGTTCAAGATTCTGCAAAACCTGTTCAGCATGTCCGACCAGTTTCTCCAGCGTGTTCCAGGACTCTTCCGGCTGAACAATATGCACAAGCTCTACTTTTTCAAACTGATGTTGACGGATCATGCCCCGGGTATCTTTACCATAGGAACCCGCCTCTGATCTAAAGCAGGGAGTGTGGGCTGTCATACTGATTGGCAGTTCGGATTTCTCGAGTATTCTGTCTCTGACAAGGTTAGTCAGCGGAACCTCGGAAGTGGGAATTAAATAATAGTTATTGTCACCCTCGAGCGCGAACAGATCTTCACCGAACTTGGGCAGTTGCGATGTACCAAGCAATGAGTCTGCGTTAACAATAAACGGCACATTCATCTCGGTGTAACCGTGCTCAGTGGTATGAAGATTCAACATGTATTGAGCAAGACAACGGTGTAGTTTTGCAACTTCGTTATGCATAACCACAAAGCGCGAGCCGGTTAGTAAAGAGCCAGCTCCGGAGTCAAGACCATTTTCGGTGGTGAGTTCGACATGATCGAGTACGTCGAATTCAAAGTCTCGTGGCGTGCCCCACTTTCTTATCTCTTCGTTTTGTTCTTCATCTTTTCCTTCTGGAACAGATTCATGCAGCAGATTAGGCACAGACAGTGAGATAGTTCGAAGGTTGCCCTGTAACTCTGCAAGATCCTGCTCGCAGCGCTTCAGCTCTTCACCCAGATCATTGACCTCAGCAAGTAACGGTTCGATATCTTCGCCTTTGGCTTTAGCTGCACCAATAGCTTTTGAACGAGTGTTACGTTCGTTCTGTAATTCCTGAGTTTTAATTTGCAGTTCTCGACGACGGGCTTCAAGCCCTTCTACCGACTGGGTATCCAGCTCGTAGCCACGACGACCGAGTTCACTGGCCAGTCGCGCAAGGTCGGTGCGAAACAGTTTTGCATCAAGCATAACAGGAGGTGTGTTGCTCTCTTTAGAAGAGACAGGAGTATAGCAACTTGCCAGTTAAAGCCACAGACAATTATAAAAACTCCGAGCCTGTAAAAAAGCGCCGTAAGAACGTCATCTAAAACGTTCAATTACCGAAGCGCCCAGCGCCATACCGAGAAAAACCGCCAACAGACACAGGCAGACATTGAGCAGAACGTTGATTGCTGCGGACTTTATATTACCAGTCTGCCAAAGCTGCAGCGTCTCCAGAGAAAATGCCGAAAAGGTAGTAAAGGCCCCCAGCAGCCCGGTCTGAAAAAACAGCCTCGGCCCGGCTGCCAGTTTAGGTTCGGCAAACAGGCTGCCTGCCAGCAGCCCGACAAGCAGAGACCCGACCACATTGACGGCGAGTGTGCCGAGCGGAAAGCCGGCTCCGCCCGAAGACAGAAACCTGACAACCAGATATCGCAACGTGGCGCCGGTCGCACCGCCAGCGGCAACCCAGATTATCGCCACTCTGCACGGCCTTTACATGCCTGCGCAGCGCTACTGCGCGGGAAAAATGTGATCAAGGCACGGTCAATGCTTACATAAGCCGATCTTTGAGAGGCACACATGATGAAATCACTCAAATTACATGTCACGTTAATGACTCTGGTTCTGGCACAGGCGGCTGTTGCCAATCCGCTGTACTCCTGGACAACAAAGGATGGTACACCAACCTACTCTCCTGACCCACCGCCGAAAGGCGTGGCTTACGAAATTGTTGGCGCCGATCTTAAGCCGCTGCAGCAACAGCCAGCCAGCGCGCCGCAGGCAACCGCACCTGCCGCCAGTCAATCAAACCCGCCGGCCAGTCAGGCAGCTGATCAAACCAATTCGAGCAACAATCTCGTAGTAGCTCCAACGCCAGTCAATTCTGCTACAGCGAACGCAAAACCTGCAAAAACAAAAAATGCATGGAAGCCGGTTGTCTATGCCAATGACCCGAACCCGATAAAAGCCAGCGCTGAGCCTGTTAGTGCTGCGGCACAGCCGAGCGCAGAAGTCACTGCTGTCAATCAGATTTCATCGGAATGCATTAGCGTCCTTAAACAGGTAACATTTCTGGAAGATCAGTTCGCGAGCGCATTTACTGCAGAACAAATGGATGATGCAGTAGTCCGACTGAACGACTTCAGAAAACAGAACAAAGGTTCCTGCGGACTATAAAATACCGTACAAGTTGAACCTCGGGTTTAAGTTACCCGAAATCAACGAAGTAATTGTGGCGGCAGGTTGCTTAGCCTGACCTGTCCGCCAGTGCTTTTAATGTTCTATAACCGAATACTACGCGGTTAGCTGCTGTTATCACACAAATAAAAGCAAACAGATAAGCAATTACCGGAAAGTAGTCCGGTAGCAAGCACATCAGCACAAAGAAAATAACTGTTTCCGTGCCTTCAGCCAAACCGTTTATATAGTAAAAGCCTTTGTAACTAAAATCGGGATGCTCTATAGCGTGCTTGTCAGCCAATGATGAGAACGCCAGAAAGCTTGCACCGGTACCTATAAAACTTGCTATAAGCACTGCGGCAGGTAGCGCGTTTGTCTCGACACTGGCAAAAGCAAAACCTAGTGGAAAAGCGGCGTAGAAAATAAAATCAAGCGTGATATCAAGAAACCCGCCGGCATCGGTGGATTGCGTTAGTCTGGCAAGTTCTCCATCGATACCATCAGCAATACGGTTGAGTAACAACAGCAAAAGTGCTGTTAAATAAAAACCACCGGCAACCATTATCGCGGCAAACATGCCCGTTGCAAACCCGGCAACGCTGACCTGATCAGCTGTAATGCCTGCGCGCTGCAACAGCTTCGCGACTTTACGCAACGAGGATTTGAAGATTGGCACCGTGTATTTATCTAGCATTAGTATTAAGCGGACAAATTTAATATCGATGCTTGTGGTGGAATATCGGCCTCATCATGAGTGACCAGAAGAGTCGGTAAATTTGTAGCGGAGCGCCAGGTAAAGTCACGTATTTGTTCGCGCAAGGTAACGTCGAGGCGCGAAAAAGGTTCGTCTAAAAGCAGTGCACAGGGTTCGGATAGCAAAGTACGCAACAGACTGACACGCGCGCGTTGTCCGCCACTTAAGGTTGCAGGATCACGATCCATCATACCTTCCAGACCGGCGTCCTCAAGACTGTCAATGACTCTGGTATGACGCTCTGCTTTACTACCACCTCGCAGACCGAACTTGAGATTCTGCCCCACGCTCATATGTGGAAATAAATAGTCCTGTTGCAACATCAGACCGAGCTTACGCTGTTCCACTGCCACATTGTTTAGACGCACATCACCAAGCCAAACCTCACCTGAGGCACGTATACGTTTGTCGAGTGTACCGGTAAGCCAGCTAAGTATGGTTGACTTACCACTACCGCTCGGCCCCATCACGACAAGAATTTCCCCGGGCTCAATAACAAAGGACAACTCACGGGTTAACCAA
This sequence comes from uncultured Granulosicoccaceae bacterium, assembly GCA_964550655.1. Classification (GTDB taxonomy): domain Bacteria; phylum Pseudomonadota; class Gammaproteobacteria; order Granulosicoccales; family Granulosicoccaceae. The sequence continues at coordinate 18,417 of CAZKAQ010000054.1, read as the reverse complement.
CTACCGTCCGGCAGCTGCAGATTTAAATTCTCTACTCGCAACGGATGCATCAGGCGGTTTTCCCTACTCGAAAAAAACGCGGTATCCAGAGCGCCATCGCAAAGGCGATTAAAGGCAGGACACTTTGAACCGAGGCAAGTACGGCAATTACGCGTCTGTCGACTCCACCAAAACTTGTAACCAGCTCTATAGCAATTGTCTGATGACGCCCGACGCCGAGTAGTAATGTTGGTAAATACTGTGCAACGCTCACTGCAAGCGCCACCGCCGCCGCCTGACATACCGGCTTGACCAACAACGGCAGGCGCACCTGGAAAAGCACTCGCCAATAGCCGGCACCGAGAACGCTGGCTGCATTGTTCCAGTTTGGATCGAGCTCACGCCATGCAACAGCGAGAATCAAAACAACATAAGGCAATGCATACACCCAGTGTGCATAGGCTACCGATAACCATAAACCATCTGTGCCAGTCAGCAAAGCCATAGCCTGCCAGCCAAATAACAAGGTTACCTGCGGTATCAATAACGGCACGTACCACAGCCAATCAAGCTTTGGCACTTTGTTCTGCCGTTCTACCTCGAGCCATGCAACAGCGGCAACCAGGGCGAATATCATTGTAAACAACGCCAGCGTCAGGGTTGTCAAAAGTGGTGAGGCAAATTCACCGATTCGATTCGTCCAATGCAGTGAAGTCCATTCAGTCGGCAGCGCATGCGGAAATCGCCAACGTCTGGTAAAGCTCCAGATCATTAACATGACAATAGTCAGCACACTGAGCACAAGTCCGCCGGATACCAAAGCCTGCGCCATGCCCCGCCACACAGGCAAAGCGTTACCTCGATGACCACTCTCGCGTCGTTTGCCTGCCCAGGCGCTCACGATCCGTTCGATCAGTATGGTAAAGACAAATACCAATCCTACTCCTGCTGCAAGCACCAATGCACCGGCAGAGGCAACCGCCCTGGAACCCGGATCATTCACCAGTGACAACAGAAACACAGAGAAAGTCGCAGGATTGCCCGGACCAAGCAGTATCGCCATATCGACAACGCTCAGGTTGAAGGCCAATATGATCAATAGCGTCAATCGAATACGAGGATACAACAAAGGCAATATAAGCCGGCTCCAGCATCGCGCCGGCGCATAACCGAGTGTTCTGCCAATACGCATTGCTGCTTCAACTTTTATTGCCGGCAACTGAGCCGCGGCCGCAAGCAACAGAAAGGGTGTTTCTTTGATAACCAAACCAAGTATCAGTGACCAGCCACCGCTATCCGGTACTACCCAGCTTGCGGGTGGTCTTTCCCAGCCTGTGACAGAGGGCGACAACAAGCGCACAAACCAACCGCTTGGCGCGATGAGAAATATCAGTCCGACCGCCATGGCTGCATGGGGCACCGCCAGTAACGGTGGCAACAATCCGTTTAACCATCGCCAAAGTCCGGTGCCATAGGCACAGACCAGTGCGAGCATCGTCAGCAACAATACCAATACAGTTGCAATGATTGCGGTTTTTAACGAGAGATAGATTGAAGGCCAGAAACGGGAGTCCGAAAACAGCTCGGTAAAGCCTTCAGCAGATGCCAGCGGAGGTAACAAACCAAAGGCCGGCAATACACTGCCAAGCAAACCAACAGTAATGGGTAGCGAAAACAGCACAGCCAACAGATAACCGACTGTGCGTGTCATTCTGCAATCACAATATTATTAGTCAGGCAGAGTGAAAGCATCACTTACGTATTGTGTTGTTGTGTCTAGTGGTCTGTGCGGGAAGTTCGGTGACAAACTTTTCACAGCCACAGTCGTCAGAGCAAGGCGAAAAAATGCAGGCATAGCAGGGCCTACGTCGAATCCAAGCCTTATCAATGAGGGCAACGCAGCTATGGCGGCTGTGGCTTCGATCCGTGTCACCGAAATTTCCAAACAGGCCACTTAGTTACCGTAACGCTTGAGCCACTCTTCTTCCAGTGCTTCAGCCCAGGAGGCATGAGGCTCCGGTAACGTGATCCCGGTGCCAAGCGGTAACGACCAGGGACCCAGATCAATATCGGTGAACATAGCCTGCTCTTCTTCAGCAAGCTTATCGATATCGAGTACCGTGAGATCACCCCAGAACTGAGGATCAGCCTTACGTGCCTGTGCTTCTACATTCATGAAAAAGTTGGCAGCTACCATTGCACCGGCTTTTGCTTTCGCATTGTAGGGAATGGTCAGGAAATGTGTATTGCCTATGGTGCCTTTATCGAAGGTATAGGTTCTTACAGTGTCCGGTAATTGCCCGCTCTTTACTGCAGCCGTGGCCTCGTTCGGGTTGAAGGAAATTGCAATGTCTATCTCGCCGTCATCAACCATCTGACGCGTGTTTTCCGCACTGGCGGGCCATGATTTACCCTTGCCCCAAAGATTCGGGTGCAACTGATCAAGGTAGTCCCACAGTGGTTGTGTGACTGATGCGAAGTCTGCTTCTTCCACCGGCTGTGCCAGTGCATCGTGATTGTCAGTCAACTCGATCAACAACTGCTTAACCATGGTAGTGCCGTGGAAATCCGGTGGTGCAGGATAGGCGAATCGACCATCGGCACTGACAAAGTCAAGCAGTTCTTCTGCTGAGGAAGGTGGCTCGGAAACTACAGCGGTGTCGTAGATAAAAACCAGCTGTGCACCACCCCAGGGTGCCTCCAGACCTTCAACCGGTACCGAGAAATCCATCGTCATTGACTCGGATGATTTGAGTAGTGCTGCATTAGGCAGCTTGTCTGCAAACGGCCCCCAGGTGAGATCACCGCGTTTCATAGCGGCAAAGTTTTCGCCATTAATCCAGATAAGATCAACGTTACCGTCTTTGTCCTTACCTACGGTTTTGGCAGCCTCGAGCTGACCGACAACTTCTGCAGTATCACCGATCTTTACATGCTCAACCGTGATTCCAAATTCCTCGGAGATACGATCTGAAGCCCAGCTGATATAACTGTTAATACGATCACTTCCGCCCCAGGCGTTAAAGTAGACCGTCTGCCCTTTGGCATTTTCTACTGTTGTCTCCCAGGAGTCCTGCAGTTCGTCTGCACCGCCAGGCTGCGTAGTTAAAAGTGCGGCGGCCAGTAATGCCGATTTAAAATATTTCATTTATTCGCCTTGGAAAATACCATCAGTAGAAAACTCACTCCGACCCGCCTGACAGACCGGGTTAAGACACTAAGTTTGATTGGATACCACGATGATGTAAATCAGGAATAATGCGTGTCATATAGAGATACAATTCTGAAACCGAAAGTTCCTTAGCTTGCGGGAGTCAACGGCTCAAATTTTAAAAGTGCCGCTCCAGCGACAGTACCATTAGTTAGATAACAGATCGGTTGTGTTGGGTAACAGATCAGTTGTGAGTAGCCGGGAGTTTATCATTGCTGCAGGCGCTGGCGTCACAACTTATTGTCTCATCAGACAATAGATGCCCGCAGTGGCGAAGATAGCGCAACCACTTGTACAGAAAACGATTCAACCGCCAGGAACCGTCCAGACCGCGCGTCTTGCGCTGCACATGCTGCTGGCCGTGAATGTGGCCGCTGATTACCTCTGCGGTTCGTGCATCATGATAGACACGCAACATCATATTGGGCTCAGCCTGAGCGCGCATACGCTGACCATCTGCTTCTATAAAACGGTAGGTCAGGCGCAGTGTACTGGTGTAAGGCGTCTTCTCGATCAGCTGCATGTAGAGAGGCAGACAGCCATCGACTTTTGAAACCCGGGTTTGCAGTTCGGCGCTTTTTAGATCAGGTACTAATAATCGCATGAGCACATAGTTCTGTTCATACAGCTCCATCAGATTGCCGAAGCGAACTGAGGTTTTGGGTTTTTGCTGTACAGGACAGTACATGATCAGCTAATTACCGACTCGTTACGGATAATTATTCCAGTGTTGCTATTGTAGGCTATTACTGGAGTCAAAAGTCTGACTTTGTATCAATTGCGCACCTCTAATAAACCGATATCTCCAGAAATGACAAGTAAAGTGGCCATAAAGTGAATTGAGAATGCGACAAATTGTTTCAAAAACCCCTCATAACCTTTAAAATCGAACGGATGGCCCACAAATTGACGGTCGAGCATCACCCTGCCGGAAACCGGCACTGCACTGACACAAACCCTTGTTTTAAGAAGAGACTGAATGGCGAAAGAAGAAGCAATTGAAATGGAAGGCACCGTGGTTGACACACTGCCGAATACCATGTTCCGCGTTGAGCTTGAGAATGGTCACGTCGTGACAGCACATATCTCGGGCAAAATGCGCAAGCACTATATACGAATACTCACAGGTGACAAAGTCACTGTCGAGATGACCCCGTACGATCTCTCCAAGGGCCGTATTACGTATAGAAGCCGCTAACCTTTCTTCCGCGGCTCCTGTCAGTTAGCTCGAGCTTGCATAGAACTCAAAGCACTGTCACCGAAAATAAAAAAGCACGCATATAAGCGTGCTTTTTTACTTTGAAAGAACTGAATACCGAGTACTACTATGCAGTAGCCTCAACGTTGACGATCTCAAAGGTCAGCTCGCCAAATTCATCAAGCAGTACTTTGACTGTGCCCCCTTTAGAGAGCTCGCCAAACAGTATTTCATCAGCCAATGGTTTCTTGATGTTCTCGCGGATGATACGACTCATCGGACGAGCTCCCATTTTGCTGTCAAAGCCGTTTTCAGCCAACCAGCCTTTGGCAGAGTCAGCCACATCGATGGTAACGTTCTTCTCATTGAGCTGCTCTTCAAGTTCAAACAGGAATTTATCAACAACACTGAGAATAGTGGTTCGATCGAGCGGACCAAACTGGACGATACCGTCGAGACGGTTTCTGAATTCAGGAGTGAAGAATTTGTTGATTGCCTCCATACCATCAGAGGAGTGATCCTGCACGGTGAAACCAACTGTCGGACGACTGATCGATTCAGCACCGGCATTGGTGGTCATCACCAGAATGACGTTGCGAAAATCTGCCTTGCGACCGTTGTTGTCAGTCAATGTGCCGTGATCCATGACCTGCAATAACAGGTTAAAAACATCAGGGTGTGCTTTTTCAATTTCATCAAGTAACAGCACACAGTGCGGGTTCTGAATAACAGCGTCTGTCAACAGCCCGCCCTGGTCATAACCGACATAGCCCGGAGGCGCACCAATTAATCGGGAAACCGTATGACGCTCCATGTACTCAGACATATCAAAGCGCATGAACTCTATACCCATTACCTTGGCAAGCTGCTTGGTCACTTCGGTTTTACCAACACCGGTAGGACCTGCCAGCAGAAAACTGCCGATCGGACGGTCTTCCGGGCCGAGACCGGAACGAGACATTTTGATAGCAGACGCCAGCTGTTCAATGGCGGAATCCTGTCCGAAGACAAGCATGCTCAGATCGCGGCTCAGGTTCTTGAGCTTTTCCATATCTGTTGATGACACGCTCTTTTCAGGGATACGTGCAATCTTTGCAATGATAGTTTCAATATCTTTGACGCTAATAGCTTTCTTGGACTGCTTGGGGTTCAAGCGTCTGCTGGCACCGGCCTCGTCGATAATGTCGATAGCCTTGTCAGGCAGAAAACGATCATTGACGTAGCGATCAGAAAGCTCGGCAGCGGCCTTTAAAGCATTGCTTGAGTATTTCACATCATGGAAATCCTCAAAGTTGTCTTTCAGGCCTTTAAGAATTTCAACAGTTTCAGAAACGGTAGGCTCTACTACATCGACTTTCTGGAAGCGTCTGGTCAGCGCGCGGTCTTTTTCAAAGATGCCACGAAATTCCTGATAAGTAGTAGAACCGATGCACTTGAGCTCACCGGTAGCAAGCATTGGCTTGATCAGGTTCGACGCATCCATAACACCACCGGACGCAGCACCTGCCCCGATAATCGTATGAATTTCATCAATGAAGAGAATCGCACCCTCTTCCTGCTGCAGCTGACCAAGAATTGCCTTCAATCGTTTTTCAAAATCACCACGATACTTGGTACCGGCGACAAGTGCGCCGAGATCAAGCGAATAGATAGTGCTGCCAAGCAGCACCTCCGGCAGATCGCCCTGGACAATCTTCAGCGCAAGGCCTTCGGCTATTGCGGTCTTGCCAACACCTGCTTCACCCACCAACAGCGGGTTGTTTTTTCTGCGACGGCAGAGAATTTGCGCTGATCTTTCGATCTCTTTCTCACGACCAATCAACGGGTCGATCTTGCCTTCTTTGGCTCTGTTATTCAGGTTGGTTGCGTACTTGTCGAGTGGTGATGCTTCAGCCTCACCTTCTTCCATACCTGCCTCGTTAGACAGGTCTTCAAGCTCGCCTTTATCTTCATCAGGGATCTTTGAGATACCGTGAGAGATGTAATTCACCACGTCAAGACGGGTGACGTTTTGTTTGTTCAGCAGATATACCGTGTGAGAATCCTGCTCACCGAATATTGCTACCAGTACGTTGGCACCAGTAACTTCTTTTTTACCAGACGATTGTACGTGGAATACTGCACGCTGAAGCACACGTTGAAAACCAAGTGTAGGCTGGGTCTCACGGTTATCTGTGTCGTCCAGTAACGGAGTGTTCTCATCAATAAACTCAACCAGCTCGACACGCAATGACTCTAATTCACCACCACAGGAACGCAGTACCTGCGCCGCCGTAGGGTTGTCCAGCAACGCGAGTAGCAAATGCTCTACCGTCATGAATTCATAACGTTTCTCGCGCGCTTCTTTAAAAGCATTGTTTAACGTGAATTCGAGTTCTTTGCTCAGCATCTCACGAATCTCTCTATATTATATTTTATTGTTGTATATCTCATCACTGGCAAAACTAAGCCTCCTCCATATCACACATTAAAGGATGCTGATTGTCACGTGAAAACTGATTCACATGGACAACTTTTGTTTCTGCCAGATCTCGGGTGAAAACCCCACAAACACCCTTACCCCGGTTGTGCACATGCAGCATTACTTGCGTTGCCTTTTCTCGATCCATACTAAAAAAACTTTCAAGCACCTTCACAACGAACTCCATTGGAGTGTAATCGTCATTAAGTATTACAACTTTGTACATAGGTGGCTTCTTAAGCTGGGGCTTGGCAACTTCTACTGCCGTACCCGTATCTTCTGAATACTCTTTGTCAGTCATGGACCTATACTAAACTTGTCGACACTAATGATTGCTTCTTAAACGAAATCCGCTGACCACACTGGTCTGCGGGAACATAAAATGGTTGCTATACCATTGAAATTGTTAACAATGCCAAGTCTGAAACCTGCGTCACAAGCTAATAAAATATGGCACTGTGACCAGGTTTCAAGCTAACGGGATCTGCCAAACAACAATATTGCCTAATCAAGCTGAACCTCAGCCTCCTACGGCCAACCCCTGCTGTACATTATCTCGGGCACCAGCTTGCAGAAAATCACCCGGAAAATCGTCAACCATGATCACTTTTCTGGTAGCCACTGCTGAATCAAGCAGTATTTTTGCATCAGATTCGATCAGATCACCGGATTTCACCAGTGATGCGATCCATTCCGGGTAATCCATGCCATAAGGCTGTTTCATTCCTTTATCTTTTATCCCTTTCTGGATCGGATCAGCAGCGATTGATAGTTCCATCGCAACTTCAAGGCAACCTGTGACGTCGTCGGCATCGCGGCTGATGTAGAGCGCTTCAGTGAGCCTGTCGCGCGCTTCACCTGGTGTCATGAGAATATCTGCAACCGCACGACTCAGTTTGTCGTTCGGTGTTCTGAATCTACGACCCAGAGGGAACACAACGCCGCGTAAAATCACACCTACCCATGGGCTTGGAAAATTTCTCAGGATTTGATCAAGTGCGACCTGTGTATGGTAAATACAGTAGCGCACACTCCACTCCACCAGTGGCCAGTCGGCTTCAGGACGACCATTGTCTTCGTATCGTTTGAGTGCGGCCGATGCCATGTACATGTAAATGAGTCCGTCAGCAAAACGACCGGAAAGCATTTCCTTGCGCTTTAAGGCACCACCCAGAAACAACAAGGCGAAATCTGCCAAAAATGAATAGCCGGCGCTCATGCGAGTCAGGCGACGATAATATTTGGCGGGCTTGCCACTCACCGGTGAACTGGCAAAACGACCACGGGTCAGACCATGAAACATGGCTTGTGCCCCGCTGCTGATTGCATAGGCAATATGACCAGTCAGCGCTTCGTCAAATTTGTCAGTCGCTTCATCTTTGTCTTCAATAGCTGCAGCCTGAATCTCTGCCACCAGATGCGGGTGACAACGCATTGCTCCCTGTCCGAACACAATCATACTTCTGGTGAGTATGTTTGCACCTTCAACAGTGATACCGACAGGTACACCCTGGTAAGCGCGCGCCAGATAGTTACTTGGCCCCATACAGATACCCTTACCACCGTGAATATCCATGGCATCGTTTAACACAGCACGCATGTTTTCAGTGTTGAAGTATTTAAGAATGCCACTGACAACCGAAGGCTTCTCGCCTTCATCAAGAGCTGCACAAGTCAGACGTCGGCCGGAATCCATCAGATAAGTGAGTCCGCCAATTCTGGCAAGCGCTTCTTCAACACCTTCAAATTTACCGATAGGAATGCTGAACTGTGTACGAGTGCGTGCATAAGCGCCGGTAAAGCGCGTGGCAGCCATACCCGCTGCTGCACCTGATGAAGGCAATGATATACCGCGTCCGACGGACAGTGATTCCATCAACATACGCCAGCCTTTACCGATGTTCTCCTGACCACCGATGATCCATTCCATCGGTACAAATACGTCTTTACCGCTGTTCGGGCCATTCATAAAGGCCTGGTTTAAAGGAAAGTGCCTGCGACCGATGGTGACGCCATCTGTATCGGTTGGAATGAGCGCGCAGGTGATTCCAAGATCCTCTTCACCACCGAGTAAGCCATCAGGATCATAGGCTTTAAACGCCAGTCCGAGGATTGTCGCAATAGGGCCCAACGTAATATAACGCTTCTCCCAGTTACATCGCAGACCAAGCGTCTCAACACCATTAAACATCTGCTTACAGACAATGCCTGAATCCGGCATTGCCGCAGCATCAGAACCCGAGGTAGGACCGGTTAGTGCGAAACAGGGTATTTCCTGCCCTACGGCAAGACGCGGCAGGAAATGATTGCGTTGTTCGTCTGTACCGTAGTGCAGTAACAATTCTGCAGGACCAAGCGAGTTAGGTACCATAACGGTAGAACCCGCAGTCACACTTCGGGCTGATATTCGAGTCACTATGGCTGAGTGTCCATAAGCACCGAAGCCGAGGCCACCATATTCTTCCGGTATGACGATACCGAAGAACTTGTTCTTCTTTATAAAGTCCCAAATGTGTGGCGGCAGATCATTATGCTCATAGGTGATCTCCCAGTCATCGAGCATGGCACACAACTCATTGGTTGGACCATCAAGGAAAGCCTGTTCCTTTGCACTCAGCTTGGCGACTGGTGTCGACATCAGTTTCGACCAGTCCGGGTTGCCACGAAATAATTCCGACTCCCACCAGACGGTACCCGCTTCAATAGCGTCTCTTTCGGTTTGCGACATCGGCGGTAGCACCGCACGCACATAATTCAGCAAAGGTGCCGTAAGTATTTTTTTCCTGATGTCGGGCACATTCAGAATCACTGCTGCGACGATGAATACCAGTGCGACTATGACCGTCGCTATGGTACCGATGCCGGTCAATATGAAACCCAGTAACGCCGCTCCGATCACTACGGAAATCGACAATAGCGTTTGGGGGAAATTAGCCAACACAAATGTGGCGGCAAGAATAATCAAAAGCCAGATTAGAAAGGTCATTACAGTATCTCTGAAAGTGACATGGGCGTAGCCATGATTCTAGCTGTTACACCAGACAAAACACTAACTCAGACCGTCCGGTAACACTTAAATTCATAAATTGAATCAATCTAAACGTTAACGCACGATGGCCGGCACTCGGTTATGTGGCAAACTGAGCCTTCAGACGCCAACAATAACAACTTAACAGCCACCGACGTGTATCGCTAATGGAAAAAGAATTCAAAAAAATCATCGAAGAAATTGGCGAAGATCCAAACCGTGAAGGGCTGGTAAAAACACCGCAACGTGCGTCCCGTGCCATGTCTTTTCTGACCCAGGGATACCGGCAAACGCTGCCCGAAATTCTCAATGGCGCGGTGTTCGAATCCGATAGCGACGAAATGGTGATCGTCAAAGACATTGAGCTGTATTCGATGTGCGAGCACCACATGCTGCCGTTTATCGGCAAATGCCACGTTGCCTACCTGCCCAGGGGAAAAGTCATCGGTCTGTCAAAAGTCGCTAGAATCGTCGATATGTACGCCAGAAGGCTGCAAATTCAGGAAAAACTCACAAAACAGATTGCCGATGCCGTACAGGAAGTAACCGAGGGTCAGGGTGTCGGGGTGGTGGTTGAATCCAAGCATCTTTGCATGATGATGCGCGGCGTCGAGAAACAAAACTCAACCATGACGACCTCGGTCATGCTCGGTGGGTTCAAGAAAGACATCAATACACGGCATGAGTTTCTGAGCCTTATTCGCTAGCACCCGGGTGCCACTCAACGCTGGATACGCATCCCGTTTCAATGGATCGATCACGGCCTGTTTAGGCAGACGGCGCCCGATTTTCACCTGAATACTCCACTGTGGCACACACAAACGCAGCGCAGGTTTGTCAGTGACTGCATAATTTGTCATTATTTACGGTAATTTCCGTCTTCTGGCCGAATTCAGTAAAAATGACCACTTTTTATCAGGTATTTTCTGAAGTCGGCACGCTGTTGTCGGGACCGGACCCGGATTTGGTTGAAATCGTCCTGCTCTCGCTGCGCGTGAGCCTGACAGCTACCCTGCTCGCCTGCCTGGTCGGCCTGCCACTTGGTGCCGCACTCGGAATACGCGATTTCCCCGGCAAGACACTTTGTACGGTGCTGATAAACACACTCATGGGTATGCCGCCGGTTGTGCTTGGCTTGATTGTCTATCTGCTGCTCTCGCGCTCCGGCCCGATGGGTTTCCTGCAACTGCTCTATACACCAACGGCGATGATCATCGCCCAGTTTGCGCTGGTGCTGCCCATTGTCACCGCACTGAGCCGCCAACAAATCGAAGATAACTGGCACCAGTACGCTGACACGTTAAATTCTCTCTGTGTGCCAGCAAGTCACTGTGTTCGGACATTACTGTGGGACAGCCGGCTGAGTCTATTAACCGCCGGACTGGCTGGTTTCTCGCGCGCCATATCCGAAGTGGGCGCGGTAATTATTGTCGGTGGCAACATCGATCATCTGACAAGAGTCATGACCACCGCAATCGCACTCGAAACCTCCAAAGGCAATTTACCACTGGCGCTCGCACTGGGTGTTGTGCTGCTAATGATCGCGTTAATAGTAAATACGCTTGTCTTCAGCAGCAGGGCCAGAATAGCCTGATGCTGCCATTGGAAATCAGCCAACTAGACTTTGTCGTTAACAACAAACGTCTGCTACATAACGTCGAACTGAAGTTATCTGACACAGGCGTGAGTATCATTATGGGTCACAACGGTGCAGGCAAGAGCATCCTGCTCAGATGCATGCACGGATTGCTTGAACCGGACAAGGGCACAATACTGTGGGCAGGTAACAAAGCATCTGATCTTGCAACGCGAAAAAAACAATCCATGGTTTTTCAAAAACCTTTGATGCTTAACCGCAGTGTTGCTGCCAACATTGACTATGTGCTTCAGTTACGTGGTAAACCTCGACACCATAGCCTGCAATTTTTACAGTCGGCCGGACTCGAAGATAAGAGCACTCAGCCAGCAAGATCACTGTCCGGTGGTGAGCAGCAACGGCTTGCAATCGCCAGAGCGCTGGCTTGTGAGCCCGAGGTTATTTTTTTGGACGAGCCGACCGCAAGCCTCGATCCGGATGCAACCTTAAAAATAGAATCACAAATAACCAACGCATCAGATCAATCAATCAAAGTAGTCATGGTGACGCATGACATCGCCCAGGCCAGAAGACTTGCCGGTGATATTGTATTTGTCAGTAAAGGTACAGTGAAAGAACATAGCAGCGCCGAACTATTTTTTAAACAACCTCAATCAATTGAAGCAAGAGACTACCTGTCTGCCTACATCAGATAACGTATACGCACATGATTAAAAAAACGATTACACAGATTTTTCTTCTAACTGCTGCATTGTTCATGAGCATTGTATCCGCTGATGATCGCACCGTGTTAGTTCAGTCTACAACCTCTACTGCCAACTCCGGCCTTTATGACTATCTGTTACCACACTTTGAATCAGAGACAGGCATCAACGTCAACGTTGTTGCAGTCGGTACAGGACAGGCAATTAAAAACGCCAGCAACTGTGACGCAGATGTATTGCTCGTACATGCAAAAGAGGCAGAGTTGAATTTTGTCAGCCAGGGCTATGGTGTTGAGCGCCACGATCTCATGTACAACGATTTTGTAGTGGTAGGCCCGCAGGAAGATCCCGCCAGTATTGAAGGACTGAACAATGTAAAAAAAGCACTCAAAGCAATTGCAGACAGTAAATCTATTTTTGTATCCCGTGGCGATAACTCCGGCACACATAAAAAAGAAATTAATCTCTGGAAAAACTCCGGCACCAATCCCGCGCAGTACAGCGGTAAGTGGTACAGAGAAACGGGCAGCGGCATGGGAGCTACGCTGAATATTGCGGTTGGTATGGGTGCTTACACCATCACTGATCGGGCGACATGGATTAACTTTAACAACCGCGCAAAACACAAAATACTGATCGAGGGCGATGATAGCTTGTTCAATCAGTATGGCATTATTCTGGTCAACAGTCAGAAGTGCCCTGACTCAAACACTGAAAGCGGTAAAGCATTTGTTAAATGGATGATCAGCGAAAACGGACAGTCATTGATTGCAGAGTATCGCGTCAACGAGCAACAACTGTTTCATCCTAATGCAATAAAACCGTGATCTTTCAGTACTTATCAACTATTGAAGACAACAGACAGCATGTTATCAGCCTGATAACCAACTGACTGTTGCACCTTTGTTGCAAACATCTCACTGTTGCAGAATTTAATAAACTTCTGCATCGGCGATTCAAACCAGAAGCGCCGATCCACCAACAAATCAAATGACTCTTTCACCAACGGTATGAAGTCGAGCTGATGCTGACCTGCCAATGACTCAAGACCAAGACCACAATCCGCACGACCCTCAGCGATTGCCAATGCCATATCTGCTTCAGAACGTGCAGTGAGTGCAATATTAAGATCAGCTATATCAATACGTGTATCTACAAGCAAATGCTGTAGCAGCAACTGGCTACCCGCACCAGCTTGACGTACCACCATGCTGACATCAGTCTTCTTACCAGCCCTGGCAATATCCTCTAAGCCGGACAACCCGAGACCGGGCTTCATTAGCAATCCACGCTGGCGGGTTAACCAATGCAGCAGCACTACCTGTGCTGAAGTTTCATCTACACGCTGTTTAACTGCATCTATATTCCAACGACCACTGGAAGGTGAATAGATATGCATTCCACTCACCGTTGCCTGACTACTCATGACACGATCAATGCCGTCAACACTGCCATCAAACAACACAGGAATGCCGCACTGCGATTCCCTGATTGACCATTCGAGTAACGGATCATGCGATCCGGCAAACAAGATTTGTTTTTGGCCAGCGGAAGATTCCGCTCCGGTTGAATGTTGCGCCAGCCATTGTGTTATTGCAGTGCGTGAGAAAAGCAGTTTACCGGTTGCACGTGTACACGGAATCTGTTGCAGCGCTGCGAGATCATAAACCTTGCGCTCTTTGATACGCAAAAGCCCGGCAAGCTCTTTGGTTGTCAGGTACTCGTTATCCATTGATGTTCATTCGACTGACATCAGCAACATCTGTTTGATCACTATCTTTGCAACCATTATCTATATGATCATTATCTATATGATCCGGACTGCTCTGTTGACTGCGGCGATGTATATCATCTGTAGTTTGTCTGACAGCATCGAGCGCTTTTTTCACCGTATGTAATCCTGCACCCGGAAGCCACATCGTCTCGCTTAGTGCGCGACGCCACAAGCGACCTCCCGGCCGAGCATGGAAAAGTCCCAGCATCGGTTTCATCAGCTTGCCGAGCGGTACGCCCTCTGCGAGATACTTTTCTAAGGTGGGATAATACGACTCGACTACCTGAAATCGTGTTCTGGTGTTTGCCGCTTCACCGTAGTAGAGATGATCTACTTCATTTAACATCCACGGATTAGAGCAAACTTCTCGCCCCAGCATGACTCCGTCTATCGAACCACTATTGGCAATTGCCTGCTCATGCGACAACAGACCTCCATTGAGAATAAACTGCTTTTCCGGAAAGAGATTTTTTATCTGATCGACGTACTCGTATTTCAGTGGTGGCACAGTGCGATTCTCTTTTGGACTCAGTCCATCCAGCCAGGCTTTACGGGCATGCACTATAAAAGTGTCGCAGCCGGCATCCGCAACAATACGGATAAATCGTTCAAAAGGTTCGAATGAATCATCACGATCAATTCCTATCCGGCACTTTACGGTAACCGGCACGCTGATCGCAGCCTGCATAGCTGTGAAAGATTCAGCAACTAATTCTGGTTCTGCCATTAGACACGCTCCGAATCGACCGCTTTTAACGCGATCGCTCGGGCATCCGCAGTTTATGTTGATGGCGCTATAGCCGTGTTGTTCACCTATAACCGCGCTTTGAGTCATTAAGTCAGAGTCACTTCCACCTAACTGCAATACGACGGGGAGTTCAGCTGTATCAAAATCGAGCAAATGACCGCGATCACCGTGTACCACTGCTGCTGCGGTGATCATTTCGGTATACAGCACAGCATGCTTTGACAAAAGACGATGAAAGCTGCGACAGTACCTGTCTGTTATTTCCATCATCGGTGCGACTGAAAAAGCAGGTTTTCCGGAGTTAGCCATAGGCGGATGCTTGCGTTGTCCAGTAACTCGATGACAGTTCTGATCTATATCCAAGCAATGATCCGCATTGTGTAGTAAAAACGCTAGTGTAAAACATTAACAAGAAGCTTTCTTGCAACCATAACAGTGTTATAGTTTGATATTAAGCTTGAACCCACGAGTGATTTGTCGCTCACTGCGCCCTCAACATTATACGACCTGCAGCATCAGGATCCGCAAAAGGATCCCGGCGAAGTAAAGATAAGACAAAAGAGGATAATTCGTTTACAAGGAACGGTATACCAGTATATCGCCTACAGGTTTCGTAACACTCAGTACACTTGCTTAAATTTGCAGTATCGCCGCAAACGGCGAAATCATTAACGTATTAACCATGTCTATTTATAGGGGACACATTTATGTCATTTAATTTGGTAGATCTAGTCAAAGGTCAGCTCGGAGGGCCCGCACTTGGTCAGCTAGGTGCCTTACTCGGTGAGGACAACAACAAAACAGAAGCAGCACTTGGCGCGGCAGTACCAGGCCTTCTCAGTGGCCTGACTTCAGCAGCCAATGCAGACGGAGGTGCATCACTGTTCGACGCAGTGAACAACCAGGACGACAGCATGCTTGACGACATCGGCGGCTTACTCACCGGCGGCAACAGCAGCAGTGTCATGGATCAGGGTTCAAGCATGCTTAGCTCTATTCTCGGCAACGGCGCTGCCGGCGGTCTGGCAAGTGCTGTGGCAGGTCTTACCGGTATCGGCGGCAAATCTTCTTCCGGGCTCATGGGTCTGTTGATGCCTATCGTTCTGGGTATGGTCAAGCGAAAGATCTTCGGCGGTGGCGGATTTTCCCAGAATGCCGGCGGTTTGCTGAGCCTGCTTAACGGCCAGAAAGACAACATTCAGGCAGCCATGCCCAGCGGTTTTCAGAACCAGCTGCAGTCTTCCGGCTTCATGGATCAAATCTCAAGTCTGGGCGGTGGTGCTGCAGCAGCAGTTGGTGGCGCAGCAGGCGCTGTAGGCAATGCTGCTGGTAACGTGGCTGGTAAAGTTGGCGATGCTGCAGGCAATGTCACTGGTGCAGCTGGCAACGTCGCCGGTAATGTCACTGGTGCAGTTGGCAACGCTGCCGGTAATGTCACCGGTGCTGCCGGACAGGCCGCATCCAGTGGTGGTGGCTGGCTGCGCAAGCTTCTGCCAGTCGCTGCAGTGGCAGCACTTGCATTCTTCGGCTTAAAGATGTTCACAGGCGGTGATAAAGAAGCGATGGACGCCAAGATGGACGATACGATGGACAAAATGGAAATGCCAGCAGTAGACGTTGCCGGGATGAATGTCGGTGACGAAATTGGCGGCATCTTTGGCGGTGCAACGGATGCAATCAGCGGCATTACTGACGTAGATTCAGCGACAGCAGCCGTACCGGCGCTCGAAGCGGTCAGTGGCAAAGCCGATGGCCTGACAGCTATCTGGGACAAAATCCCTGAAGATAGCCGGGGCAGTCTGAGCGGCGTGGTCGGCGATCATATCGGTAAGCTGACACCGGCACTGGATAAGGTAAATGAGCTGCCAGGTGTTGCTGATGTGCTTGGTCCTGTTACTGGTCCACTACTGGAAAAGCTCAAAGCTTTCATGTAAGGGTTGCATTTGCTGCTTCGCTAAAATATATAGCGTAAGCAAAATGCCGTAAATCAATGAAACACCAATTGCGGGGCCCTGGCGCCCCGCTTTTTTTTGTTTGTACCAACCACGGCCGAGGCAATAGCAATGCGCAACATTGCCGAGCCAGCGCATATTCTGCTACCGTGCCTGTCTGACAGTAACGCAGGATCGGTGCTTGCCAATTTCTTCATCCCGTGGGTTCAGCCTGTACCGCGAGTTCAGTATTGAACAGTGGGCCAAACTCAAAGACAACACACCTCTGCCACTTACCGAGTCGGAGCTTAAAGCTTTGCATGGCATCAATGAGCGCGCATCCCTTGTTGAAGCAGAACGTGTCTACCTGCCACTATCGCGCCTGTTGAGCTACTACGTTCAGTCAACACAAACACTGAATGCGCAAACTGCAGAATTTATGCAGGATTCAACTCCCAAGGTACCGTTTATTATCGGCGTAGCAGGCAGTGTTGCAGTAGGTAAAAGCACCACCTCTCGAATACTGCAAACCCTTCTCAAACGCTGGCCGGGCCACCCGCGAGTAGATCTGGTTAATACAGACGGCTTTCTGTTCTCAACCGCAGAACTTGAAAAACGTGAGCTGATGAACCGCAAGGGTTTTCCCGAAAGTTACGACCGCGCTGCACTGCTGACTTTTTTGTCGGATATAAAAAGCGGAAAACGCAATGTAAAAGCACCCGTTTACTCACACTTACGCTATGACGTCGTGCCCGATGAGTTTGTGATTGTGGATCAACCGGATGTTCTGATTGTGGAAGGCCTTAACGTGATGCAGTCAAGCCCGACAATAAAGGGTGGATCGACTGTGGTGGTGTCTGATTTTTTCGATTTTTCAATCTACGTTGACGTAGAGGAAAGTGTAGTAAAACAGTGGTACATCAAACGCTTTCTAACGTTTCGTGACAGTGTTTTCAAGCAGCCCGGTGCGTACTTTTCTCACTTTGCAGACCTTGGGGAGACAGAAGCCATTGAGACTGCTTCAGAGATATGGGACACCATTAATCTGGTTAACCTGCGCGACAACATCCACCCCACCAGACTTCGAGCAGATCTGATTCTGCACAAAAGCGCAGATCATTTAATCGATAAAGTACACTTGCGCAAACTCTAGTCAGGCAACACGATTGAGTTCTGTTTGCCCGGTCTCTTCAGACTCAACAAATTCTTCATCATTGTGGCGATCAGTACCTAAGTGCAGCCTGCCAAACACACCGCGACTGATACTCCTGGCTACCGCAATGCGATCTCGTGCATCGTTACTTTGTCGAGCATCATCGAGCCACCGTTGCATAGTCTGCTCAAATGCAGATTCTGCCTTATTCGATTTCTCAACGGGATTTGCAGGCGCTTGCGAAAATTGTCGCTTATTCATTGAATCCACGAGTTTATTTAATATTTTTATACGTGTGATGCTACCGATATCCTGATTGAATCCCGGCAACTGCGGGTATAACGGCAGCCGGCTCAATTACTTTAACCGGAGATAGTTTATGATCCAGGAGTCTGCGCGGTAGAAATCTGCGTAGCGAGAACGCGCCATGGCGAGGGCCCTTGATTTATTCGAATAGGGTACGATCATTTGAGGCGCATAGTTATTCATACGTAACGAAAATGATCGATAATTATTTTTGCCTTGGCACACCGCCAGGGCGCGTTCGCAGTAGCAGAGGTTCTGCCGCGCAGACTCCTACTAGCCTGCATTATTCATGAGGATTCGGCACCCAGAGTCGTTATCGCTAAACAG
>CAZKAQ010000053.1:0-22464 GCA_964550655.1 uncultured Granulosicoccaceae bacterium | reverse complement strand
GCAAAGCGGGTGGCGTGGCTGCGTGACACGCTTAATCATCACAGCCATCTTTATCATACCCTCGATCAACCCGAGATTGCCGATGCTGAATACGATGCGCTGTTCAATGAGCTGATCTCGCTTGAAGAAAAAAATCCCGAGCACCAGTCTGCTGACAGCCCGACCCTGCGAGTCGGCGGTCAGCCGCTGGACAAGTTTGAAAAAGTCACTCATCGTCAGGCCATGCTGTCACTGGGTAATGCGTTTGAAGAAAAAGATCTTCTCGGCTTTGATAAGCGCATAAAGGATCGCTTAAAGAACACCTCCGACAAAGTCAGTTATGTGGCAGAGCCAAAGCTTGATGGACTGGCAGTCAGCCTGAGCTATCAGGACGGACTTTTTGTGCAGGGGGCAACACGCGGCAACGGGCAGGTTGGTGAAGACATCACCCCCAACCTTCGAACCATCAAGTCTTTGCCTTTAAAGCTCGACAATGCGCCATCAGGGCTGATTGAAGTGCGCGGTGAAGTGTTTATTGACAAGCCGTCTTTTAAAGTTCTGAACAAAGAACAGCAGGCACGTGACGATAAAGTTTTTGTAAACCCGCGCAATGCGGCAGCGGGTAGTTTGCGTTTACTCGATTCCAGCATCACTGCCAGCCGACCGCTCAGAATCTACGTTTACTCTACCGGCCCGGTTGAGGTTGACATTGATCTGCCTGAAACCCATTGGGAAATGTTGCAGTGGCTAAAGAAACTGGGTTTTCCGGTTAATCCTGAAAGTAAAAAGCAAAAAGACATAAGCGCCTGTCAAAAGTATTACAACACACTGTTACAGCGCCGCGAAAAACTTGACTACGAAATAGACGGTATTGTTTTCAAGGTCGATAGTTTGCAGCAACAAAATGAACTTGGCTATGTGTCACGTGCACCGCGCTGGGCCATAGCACATAAGTTTCCAGCGGAAGAGGCAACTACAGAGTTGTTATCTGTCGATTTTCAGGTTGGCAGAACCGGTGCGTTAACGCCTGTAGCCAGGCTTGAGCCAGTGTTTGTCGGTGGTGCAATGGTCAGTAACGCCACGTTGCACAACATGGATGAAGTGTCTCGCAAAGGCATTCGAATTGGTGACACGGTCATCGTGCGGCGTGCAGGTGACGTGATTCCGGAAGTCGTGTCTGCGATCGAATCAAAAAGACCGGCAGGCGCGAAAAAGATTTTACTGCCTGATGCTTGCCCTGAATGCGGCTCTGCGGTGATCGAAAGTGATAATATGGCAGTTGCCAAGTGTTCGGGTGGCTTTAACTGTATGGCTCAACGGCGCGAGGGTTTAAAGCACTTTGTATCGCGTCGGGCAATGAATATAGACGGGCTCGGTGAAAAGCTTATCGAGCAGCTTATGCATCGCGAGATGGTGAAGTCTCCGGCCGATTTGTATCACTTAAAAAGAGAAGAGTTGCTGGAACTCGATCTGGTTAAAGACAAAACCGCTGATAACTTGTTGAACGCTATTGAGCAGAGCAAAGAGACTACGCTCGGCAGATTTTTATTTTCACTGGGTATCCCTGAGGTCGGCGAGACCACAGCCGTGCAGTTGGCGGAACACTTTACAACGGTAGAGGCGTTGAGTGCTGCAGACATTGATTATTTTATTCCGCGTGGCATAGAAGGCATTGGTAAAACCCGTGCTGAAGCAATGGTTGAGATATTCGAATCGAGTGACATGCCTGCACAGGGTGAATTGCTGGCCGATTGGATAAAAACCAATGTGCCGCGTATCAAGCCTGCAGAGATTGAGAAACTACTGGCAAAATTCCCGACTGCAAAACAACTTAAAAGCGTCAATGCAAATGATCTGCAGGGTAAAGCAGCTTCCAGGGTAGAAGGCGTAGGTGAAACAATGGCATCTCTGATTGTGGCGTTTTTTAAAAACAAACAAAATACTGATGAGATAAAACGCTTGATAGATGCTGGTATTCACTGGCCATCAGCGGCAGCGTCTGACACAGATACTGCCAGTGATAACAGCCTCGATGGAAAGACGTTTGTCATAACCGGTAAATTTGCTGCCATGAGCCGCGATGAAATATCCGCAGCCCTTAAGGCCAGAGGTGGCAAAGTAACCGGTTCGGTTTCAAAAAATACCAGCGTGCTTGTTTGTGGTGAAGCTGCAGGCTCGAAGCTCGCTAAAGCCGAGGCGCTGGGTATCGAAATTATCGATGAGCAAGGGCTTGAATCATTGCTGGCTCAGGGAGCCTGACTGCACGCGAATCCAGCTAAATATAAGCCACAGGAATGCGCCGGAGCCAGGCTCTGTGGTATACTGGCCGACTGTGGTCGAAGAGTAGGATTGATGTCAGACATTATGGTTGCCGGAGCTGCCGGGCGCATGGGGCGGCAACTCGTGAAGGCAATTCTTGAGCGTAATGACGTTCGACTAACCGGCGCTACCGAACACCCGGACAGTCCGCACATTGGTATGGACATAGGGCTTCTGGTCGGTAATGAGTCGCTTGGTGTTGAAATTGTTCCGGGTATCGAATCTGTTACTGCTGCTTTCGATACGGTGATCGATTTTACCGCACCGGCAAGTACCCGTTCACTGCTGAAACACGCATCGGATAAAGGCACGCGTCTGATTATCGGTACTACCGGTCTTGACGATAACGATCAACAGCTGATCAGAGAAACGGCGGCAAAAACATCTGTTGTTTTCGCTGCCAATTACAGTGTCGGTGTCACCCTGAGTCTTGAGTTACTGGCACACGCGGCCAGGGTACTGGGGCCTGACTACGACATTGAAGTCATCGAAGCTCATCACAAGCACAAGGTCGACGCACCCAGCGGTACTGCACTTGCCATGGGTCATGCCATAGCGAATGCCACCGATAAAGATCTCAAAAATTGCGCGGTATATTCCCGTGAAGGCATCACCGGTGCGCGGCCCGATGGAGGCATCGGTTTTTCAACCATCAGAGCCGGCGAGATCATTGGTGAACATACGGTGTTGTTTGTCGGTCAGGGAGAACAACTTGAGGTAACACACAAGGCAACCGAGCGGATGACGTTTGCCAGAGGTGCTGTTCGTGCGGCAGCATGGGTGGCGGCACAGCCGGTCGGGTTGTTTGACATGTCAGATGTGCTGAGGCCCGCTTGACCGTCAGTATCAACACAGGTGTCAAATTAAGGTGTTTTGAAGAATAAATATTCGGCCTGCACAGCTCAGCTGGCACAACGAATAGCAACAAGAAGGCAGGAATCATGAAACTAGCTGCAGTTTTTCCAGGGCAGGGATCACAGTCACCAGGTATGCTCGGTGATCTCGCTAATGACTACAAAGTTGTCACAGAGACGTTTGCAGAGGCATCAGAACATCTCGGCTACGACCTCTGGGACTTAGCCCAAAACGGCACCGCTGAACAACAACGGCAAACCGATTTTACCCAGCCACTGGTCTATGTTGGCGGTATAGCGGTGTGGCGTATCTGGCAGCAGATAAAGATGCCGGTACCGTCTTATCTTGCCGGACACAGTATTGGCGAATACACCGCACTGACTGCCGCAGGGGCAATTAGCTTTGCAGAGGGTATTAAACTTGTGGCATTGCGCGGCCGGCTGATGGCATCGGCGGTAGAACCCGGATCCGGTGGCATGGCAGCATTGCTCGGCATGGAAGACAGCGATGTTATAGCTTTTTGTAAAGAACTCAGCGCAGACGATGCGGTGGTAGAGGCAGTAAACTTTAACTCTCCGGGGCAAGTGGTTGTATCCGGTCATCTTAAGGCGCTGGAAAATGCCTGCGAGGCAGCGAAAGAAAGAGGTGCCAGAAAAGCCATGCTATTGCCTGTATCAGTACCTAACCACAGCTCTTTAATGCAGCCTGTGCGCGATGAGCTTGCGGCAGCTATTGCAGAGGCCGGATTTGTTATGCCCAAAATTCCGGTAGTGCAGAACGCAGATGCAAAAGTGAACGATAACATCGAAACCATAACGGCCTCCTTAAAAGATCATATGACCAACCCGGTTTACTGGACCGATTCAGTTCGTTATCTGACAGACAACAGCGTCACTGAGCTGGTAGAACTCGGGCCGGGTAAAGTGCTCTCCGGACTGTGTAAACGCATAGACAAATCAGTAAAAACACATGCCATTGAAAGTCTTGGCGCTGTCGAAAAACTAATTGAAGCTCGTAAGGAGAGTGTCGCTGATGCCTGATAATGTTGATGCAGCAGATCTTAATGGTGAAGTGGTTCTGGTAACCGGTGCGAGCCGTGGAATCGGTGCAGCTATTGCCGATGAGCTCGGCCAGCAAGGGGCGACTATTGTCGGTACCGCCACCAGTCAGTCAGGTGCAGATGCGATCACTGCCAGATTTAAGCAGGCCGGGGTTAAAGGCTGCGGCAAAGTGCTTAATGTTGCAGACAAAGAACAGATCATTGCAGTAGTTGCAGAAATTGCTGATGAGTTCGGTGCGGTATCTGTACTTGTGAACAATGCAGGTATCACTCGCGACAATCTCCTGATGCGAATGAAAGACGATGAGTGGGATGATATTGTCAACACCAATCTCTCGTCAATCTTCCATGCCTGTAAGGCCTGTATGCGCGGTATGATGAAAGCGCGTCGCGGCAAGATTATTAATATCGCTTCTATTGTTGGTGTGACCGGTAATCCAGGTCAGGCAAACTATGCCGCGGCCAAGGCCGGAATTATCGGTTTTAGTAAATCACTGGCACGTGAGGTTGGATCACGCAACATCACAGTCAATACTGTGGCTCCGGGTTTTATTGTCTCTGATATGACCGATGCCTTGGCGCAGGAGCAGCGTGATGCGCTGCAGGGTGAGATCGCGCTCGGGCGTCTGGGTGATCCAAAAGAAATTGCTTACATGGTAGCCTTTCTCGCTTCGGCAAAAGCCGACTACATCACCGGCCAGACGTTACATGTCAATGGCGGCATGTACATGAATTAGTTCGCTCAGTTAAGGTGAGTGTCAGCCAGGGTGATTAGAATCCGACGCGAGTTTGGTTGTGGAAGAAATCAGCCCGGCGAGCATGTGCGATAGCTGAGAATACGGATCTAACACAGAATCCAAAAAAACCACAGCAGAGTTTCGTTGGCTGTAGCGAGAGATGCCAAGTGGACCTATGCACTTGAAAGCTGATTCAAAGCCTATACAACCAACCTACAGAATGATGCCGTCTGTTTGGCGGTGTAAAGATAAATTTGTTGTTGTAGTGGCGTGTTAAAGCCGTATTGAATACAATATGCGGAATACGGTGCGGCCTCGTACCACAAAATACATCAGTCCCTCGGGAGGGCATGCAATATGAGCAGTATCGAAGAGCGCGTAAAAAAGATCGTCGTTGAGCAACTTGGTGTGAAGGAAGAGGAGGTCACAGAGGCGGCTTCTTTTGTCGACGATCTGGGCGCAGATTCACTCGATACCGTAGAGTTGGTAATGGCGCTCGAAGAAGAGTTCGAGTGTGAAATTCCAGACGAAAAAGCGGAAAAAATCGGCACTGTCAAGCAAGCCATTGACTATGTAAACGCGAACCTCGGTTAACCGTGGCCCGGGTGACAAGTCGGACAGCCGGTAGTCGATGAACTCTATCGATAGCTGTTAATCTATGGCGCTGCGTGGCATTTACACGCAGTACAGAGCCCGTAACCGGATCTATCTCATTTGAGTGATCGAACAGTAGTTGTGACAGGCCTAGGGGCGATAACCCCTGTGGGCAATACAGTCGCTGATAGCTGGAGCAATCTGCTTGCCGGTGTGTCTGGTGCCGCCTTGGTTGATGCATTTGATGCCTCGAGCTTCGCAACGCGATTTTCGGCGTCGGTTAAAGATTTCGATGTCAGCGAATACATGAGCGTCAAAGATGCCCGCAAGATGGACGTCTTTATTCATTTTGGTGTCGCGGCCGGCATTCAGGCACTGGATGACGCCGGCTTGTCTGCCGAAGTGCAAAATCCCGAGCGTATCGGGGTCGCGATCGGGTCCGGCATTGGCGGTCTGCCCAACATTGAGGTGCAGCACAGCAATCTGCTCAACTCCGGACCGCGCAAAATGTCGCCGTTCTTTGTGCCGTCAACCATCATCAACATGATTGCCGGTAACCTTTCGATCATGCGCAATCTGCAAGGTCCGAATGTCTGTATCACCACAGCCTGCACAACCGGCACACACAATATCGGTGAGGCGTTTCGCCTGATCAAATACGGTGATGCCGACGCCATGGTTTGCGGCGGTGCCGAAATGGCCACCTGCCCGCTGGGACTCGGCGGTTTCGGTGCAGCACGTGCGCTTTCCACTCGCAACGATGACCCGACGGCTGCCAGCAGACCGTGGGATACCGATCGTGACGGCTTTGTACTCGGAGATGGAGCAGGCGTTCTGGTGCTCGAAGAATACGAGCATGCCAAAGCACGAGGCGCGGATATTTACTGTGAATTAACAGGCTATGGCATGAGCGGCGATGCATTCCACATGACGCAACCATCCAAAAACGGTGACGGTGCCAGGCGTTGTATGAATGCAGCCCTTAACGATGCCGGCTTAAATCCTGATCAGATCGGTTACATAAACGCCCACGGAACCTCAACCGGTGCCGGCGATGTGGCAGAGACCAATGCCGTGAAGGCAAGCTTTGGCGACAATGCAAAACAGGTAGCGATCAGTTCTACCAAGTCAATGACCGGCCATCTGCTCGGAGCCGCCGGTGGGATTGAAGCAGTATTCTCTATAATGGCTCTGAAAGATCAGAAGGTACCACCAACAATCAACCTTGATAATCCCGACCCGGAATGCGATCTTGACTATGTACCTCATGAGGCTCGTGATGTGGCTATAAAACATGCTTTATCGAATTCATTCGGTTTTGGCGGTACTAACGCCACACTGATTTTCAGTCAGAATTAGCCTGATTCACTGACGTGAAGGCATCAGCGCCGGGCAGGGTGTTTATCGTGGTCGGATGTGTTGCAGCTCTTTAATCCGGTTAACTCGTGAAAAAGATTCTTTTACTGGTTTTGTTTGTAATTCCGCTTTGTGTGGCGGCCTTACTTGCTGTTGATGCACACCAGTTTCTTAATTCGCCATTAACTCAATCAAACGAAAATTTTGAACTGGAAGTAAAGCCCGGCACAACAATCCGCAGCCTCGCTCGTACCCTCAATGCCGACAACAAGCTCAAGCGCCCGCTGTGGTGGGAGGCCTATGCACGTCATACAGGTGAGGCGCGCAGCATTAAAACAGGTGAATTCTCGCTCTCTACTTCACTGACTCCAATTGCGCTGTTAAACACCTTGCAGAAGAGTCAGCAGAAGCAATATGCACTAACAATTCTCGAAGGCTGGAATATCTGGCAGGTACGCGATGCGCTGGCCAAAGATGAAGTGCTTGAACAAACCATTCAATCTGTCAGTGATGATGATCTGATGGCTTTTATTGGTGCCGAGGCAGGGCATCCGGAAGGTCAGTTTCTGCCAGACACTTATCTGTTTCCAAAAGGCACCACTGATGCAGAGTTTCTGCTCAGGGCACACAAACAACTTCAGAAGACCCTCGATCAGGCATGGCAGGAGCGTGATGAAGGACTGCCGGTGACAACGCCTTATGAAATATTGATACAAGCTTCTATTATTGAAAAAGAAACATCGATTGACAGCGAACGTGAAATTATTTCCGGTGTTATAGTTAACCGCCTACGTAAAAAGATGCGGCTGCAAATGGATCCGACAGTCATTTATGGAATCGGCAAAAATTTTAATGGCAATATAACCCGCAAAGATTTGCGGACAAAGACTCCCTATAACACCTACACGATTCCGGCACTGCCACCAACACCGATTGCTATGCCGGCTGCTGCCTCTATATTTGCAGCGGTCCACCCGCAGGATACCAAAGCGCTCTTCTTTGTAGCAGATGGCACAGGCGGGCATGTTTTTAATGAAACTGTCGAAGAGCATAATAAGGCTGTACGCAAGTATATTCTCAAACGAAAGTAATCACCTTGAGACAAAAAAGGGCTAGAGCACTATGCGTGGGCGTTTGATCACAATAGAAGGTGTAGAGGGTGTTGGTAAATCTTCAGTGCTGCCTGTTATAGAAAAATACCTCACCGGGCGTGGTGTCGAGGTTCTGCAAACCAGAGAGCCCGGTGGAACAGAACTTGGTGAACAGTTGCGCGAAGTATTGCTAAATACTGATCAGGAGATAGCACCTAACGCCGAGCTGTTGTTAATGTTCGCCGCGCGTGCTCAGCATATAGAAAAGGTTATTCTGCCCGCGCTTACAGCGGGTCAGTGGGTATTGTGTGATCGCTTTACCGATTCGAGTTTTGCTTATCAGGGCGGAGGCAGGTGTCTTGGTGCTGATCGAGTCCGGATCATTGAAAAATGGTTGCATGGTGATCTCAAGTCAGATCTGACGCTGTTGCTTGATGCCAGTCGGGAGACCAGCCTTGAGCGTACAAAAAAACGCCGCATACTTGATCGTATTGAAGCCGAGGGCGATGAATTTTTCGAGCGCGTACGCACAGCCTTTCTCGAGCAGGCTCGCGCTCATCCGAAACGAATTAAAGTGATTGATGCCAATCCGGATTTTGAAACGGTTTCGGCATCACTGTGCGAACAACTGCAAAAGAGCTGCGAACAATGGCTCAATGACACCGTCGCACCATAATGTCGGAAGCCCCATACAGCTGGCAGCAGAATGCATGGCAGATGGTTATGCGTGCAGCATCGGCTGCGCGTTTGCATCATGCTTATCTGATTGTCGGGCCTCGCGGTGTTGGTAAGCGCGACTTTGCACGGCAACTTGCGAACGCTTTGCTATGCACAGAGTCACCCGAAAACGCACCGTGCGGTGTATGTTCGCGTTGCGCACTCAATGCAGCCGGTACTCATCCTGATCTGAACCATCTCGACTGGATAGACAACGCGCGTGTTATCAGTGTTGATCAAATCAGAAAGCTCACAAGTCAGCTCACTTTAACCGCCACCTATGGCCCTCACCGGGTAGCGATAGTGAACCAGGCGCACAGCATGACGACGGCTGCGGCCAACAGTCTTCTAAAGACACTCGAGGAGCCCGGTGCCGGTTGTATCCTGCTATTGCTGGCTGACAACGATGCTCATCTGCCGGTGACAGTCCGCAGCCGGTGTCAGCGTTTGGTACTGCCGTTGCCTGAAAAATCCCGCGCTCTGGAGTGGTTAAATGAGCAAAAAATCTCCAATCCTGAAATTGCGCTGGAATTTGCCCACGGCGCGCCTTTGCTTGCAGCAGAACAGGCTGCCGATACCGATTTTGCCGCCATTTCGGACGTAAAGTCGCGCTACACAGACTTTCTGGTCGATGATTTTGAACCGGTCGAACTGGCCAGACTCAGCGCTGAGGTGTTCGGTACTCGTGATGCACTAACTTTTTTTTTGCAGTGGACCACAGAACACGTCAAAACCATTGTACTTTCTCCCTCGAACAGCCGTACGAGTAATAACAGGCCACTCTCCGAGCGTCGATTTTACTGTCGTGCGCTGGAGCGGTTACAAGACGCTTTGCGGTTGGATAATCCCAGTCTCAAAACACAGACTGTACTTGAGGGCGTGTTGGCCGACATACGTATAATGAGACTAAGAACTCGTGCGGAGACTGTTTAATGACCACTAATCGTAAAGCGATTGTTTCGCTTTCCATCACTGACCGCGGTGCCTTGCAGGCAGCGTTTATGCCTTTTATTGAAGGTGGTGGCGTTTTTGTGCCTACCACGCAGCAATACAACCTTGGCGATGAAGTGTTCCTGTTGCTTGGTCTGATGGATGAGTCCGAGCGACTACCGTTGCCGGCCCAAGTCTGCTGGGTAACTGCTTCCGGCGGTAACGAGACTGCAGGTATCGGATTGCAGTTCATCGGTGATAAAGCAGAAGCTGCTCGACGGTCTATCGAAGATACGCTGGGTGGATTGCTTAATTCTGAGCGTGCAACTCACACCATGTAATTAGTGGGTCGTTTGGAAAGTTCGGTAACACGGATCGAAGCCACAGTCGCCATAGCTGCGTTGCCCTCATTGATAAGGCTTGGATTCGACGTAGGCCCTGCTATGCCTGCATTTTTTCGCCTTGCTCTGACAACTGTGGCTGTGAAAAGTCTGTTACCGAACTTCCCGCACGACCCACAAGCCCTGTAAACGGGCCCGGTGTATATAAACTTAATTTAAAACACAATCATCCGGTTATCGGGTGGTTGTGTTTTTGCGTCTGCATTACACTGCAGCGTATGTCGTATTCAAATTCCCGTTCTCAGTGAATTGTCTATACCGCTTAAGTGTTGCAGGCGAGACTTCAGGCAGCACTTTGTCTGTGGCGCGTGGTCGATGTATTCGCCTCTGCTGTGCTGTACTGTTAGCGGCAGTCACGCAGGTGTATCTTTCTGCCTGCTCGCCCGACGTGCCGGTTTTTACCGGTGCTACCATGGGTA
The DNA here is from genome assembly GCA_964550655.1 of uncultured Granulosicoccaceae bacterium. GTDB lineage: Bacteria > Pseudomonadota > Gammaproteobacteria > Granulosicoccales > Granulosicoccaceae. The sequence goes on along the minus strand of CAZKAQ010000053.1, from coordinate 12,006 downwards.
CCAGCTACAGCGTGGTGGTTCCGCGTATTAAACGTGCTGATCAAACTCATTTGAAATCCGACATTGATGAGGTACTTGTTGCTATCAACAAATCAATGTCGACTTATCAGAACGATTCTGCGATTTCGCTTTTCAACGCTTCAAAATCTACCGACTGGTTTGATGTGCCGCAGAGCTTTGCGCAGGTATTGCAGACAGCCCTGGTCATTGCTGAATTAAGCGATGGTGCATTTGATCCGACTATTGGCCCGTTAGTCAACCGCTGGGGCTTTGGCAGCGATCAAAGCAATAGTTTGCCATCACCCGATGAAGTCGCAATGCTGCTTGAGCAAACCGGCTTTGAAAAACTTAAGCTCGATTCCACCGCTTCCAGAGTGAAAAAAACGTCAGGTTATCTGCAACTTGACCTGAACAGCGTCGCCAAGGGCTATGCGGTTGATCAGCTTGCCGCGGCTGTAGAAGCACTCGGCTACCACGATTACCTGGTAGAGATCGGTGGTGAACTCAGAGCCAGTGGTGAAAATGCCAACGGTAACCCCTGGCGTATTGGTATTGAGCATCCTGTGTCAGAAGCCACCAGTGATAATGGCAGGAAGTATGGTATTGAGCTCACGACCGGTGCGGTAGCTACCTCGGGTGATTATCGCAATGCGTTTGAGCATGACGGTCGGCGCTATTCGCACATTATTGACGCACGCCACGGCGCACCGGTTAGTCATGCGCTGGCCTCCGTTACCGTGGTTGCCGAGTCTGCAATGCTGGCCGACGCATGGGCCACCGCATTGATGGTTCTGGGGCCGGATGAAGGGATGAAAATCGCGCAAACACACGGTTTGGCATGCTTGTTTATCATGCGCGATGAGCAGCAGGGTTTTCTGACCACCCGCAGTGCTGCATTCCGACTGCTTGATTCAAGCTGACAGCTTGCCTGTCAGATGACGAGCTTTAACGGGAACCGACCCTGTGTCTGTGTGTCGAAGTGGTTAATGGTTAACCATCTGTCAGGTTGATGGCGGCATAAGCTATTGCACTCGTCACGGACAGGCCCTATAACACCTGTCTTGCTATACAATAGTCCCGTCGGTCAGGTTCCTGATCAGTCATACACTACCGGAGCATTTATGCCTCAGAGCGCAGCATTTGATGAAATAAGACGTTACCCGATTGATTCATTGAATCTGGAGTATCAGGAGTACAAACATCAAAAGACCGGTGCGCGGCATATACATCTGGCGGCTGATGATGATCAGAATGCTTTTCTGGTAGCATTTTTGACCGTACCACAGGACTCAACCGGAGTGGCTCACATTCTTGAGCACACGGCACTTTGCGGCAGTAAGCGTTATCCGGTACGCGATCCGTTCTTTATGATGATGCGGCGTTCATTGAATACCTTCATGAATGCTTTTACCTCCAGTGACTGGACTGCCTATCCGTTTGCAAGTCGTAATCGTAAAGACTACTTCAATCTGCTCGATGTGTATCTTGACGCAACGTTTTTTCCTAATCTGAATGAGCTTGATTTCAGACAGGAAGGTCATCGACTGGATTTTACTGAATCCGGTAATACCGACTCGCCATTGATGTACAAGGGCGTGGTATTCAATGAAATGAAAGGCGCTTACAGTTCGCCTAATGCACGTTTAATGAAGCAGTTTTCAAGGGCACTGTTCCCAAGCGTTACCTACCATCATGACAGCGGTGGTGATCCTGCCAATATTCCCGATCTCACCTGGGAGCAACTGAAGGCTTTTCACGCGCGTCATTATCATCCGTCAAATGCTGTGATGTTCACCTACGGTGATCTGCCTGCAACTGAACTGCAGGACAAGTTCGAGCAAAGGGCACTGTCTGAATTTGACCATCTTGATGTATCTGATCTGGCAATTCCGGATGAAAAAAGATACACCTCGCCGCAGAACATTGCTTCAAGCTATCCGCTGCCTGAAGGGCCAACGGAAAACCGTACCCATGTTGTGTTGGGATGGTTGCTTGGCAGAAACTCGGACATTCGCAAAGTGATGGAAGCGCGTGTGTTGTCTGATGTGCTGCTTGATAACAGTAGTTCTCCACTCAGAATGGCGCTTGAGACTTCTGACCTTGGTACCTCGCCGTCACCGTTGTGTGGTGTTGATGATGATACCCGTGAGATGGGTTTTGCCTGTGGCATAGAAGGTACAGATCCCGAACGTGCAGATGACGTAGAAGCATTGATACTTGGCGTGCTTGAAGACGTGGCAGAGAAGGGTGTACCGAAGGAAGCTGTTATGTCTGTACTGCATCAGCTGGAGTTGACACAGCGTGAAGTAACCGGTGATGGTTTTCCTTATGGCTTGCAGTTGTCGCTGCGCGCACTGACACCGGCTCTGCATGGCGGTGATCCGGTTACCTCGCTTGAGATTGACGATTTACTGGCTGATGTTCGCAAAGATGCAGAAGATCCACAGTTTATCCCGCGTCTTATAAAAGAACTGCTGCTTGATAATCCGCATCGTATCCGTTTAACCATGGCGCCTGATCCCGAGTTAACCAACAAAGAAGAAGCTGCCGAGGCCGAGGCGTTGAAAGCGCTGGATGCAAGTCTTGCACAGGCAGAGCGCGAACGCATAGCAAAGCTTGCTCATGAGCTTGAACAGCGCCAGGAGAGTCAGGACGACCCTGAACTTCTGCCACGTGTCACTCTTGCAGACGTACCGGACGATCTCAAATATCCACAAGGTACACGTCGCAAGGCAGGGGATAAATCTGTCTGCTGGTATAGCGCAGGTACCAACGGCATGGTCTACAAGCAACTGGTTACCGAACTCCCGGACTTCGATGCAGAGCTTACAAAGGTATTGCCTTACTATGCAATGTCGCTTGCGGAGCTCGGTAGTGCGGGTCGCAGTTACGTTGAAACCCAGGCAGCACAAGCAGCGGTACTTGGCGGGCTCGGTGCACGCATTTCAACGCGTAGTGTATTGGGGTCAACTGAAGATATGCATGCTGTGATGGTGATGTCATCAAAAGGCCTGAACCGCAACCTTGAGCACATAACTCGCTTCATTGAACAGACCATGGACTCACCGGACTTTTCAGAGGTAGAGCGTATCAGTGACCTGATATCGCAGGCGCGTGCACGCGTCGAGAGTTCCATAACAGGGCGTGGGCATTCACTGGCATCATCCGCTGCCAGTAGTCGATTCAGTGCTTCCGCCTCACTGAGTAACCAGTGGAGTGGTCTTGAAGCGATTGCAGAGCTTAAATCAATGGATGATCTTATCCAAAACGACAAGAGCGAATTAAAAACACTGGCTGACAAGTTTCAAGAGATTCATGAACGCATACGCAGTGCTCCGGGTGAATGGCTCGTGGTAAGCGAAGAAGAACAACAGGCAAAGATTGAAAAAACCATTGCAGCCAGTGGTGTGGGTGTCAATGCAAGCAGTATTGATGCGTTCAAACATCCGGTAGATTTCGGCAAGGTTAAGCAGGCATGGTCTGCTAACGCGCAGGTTAATTACTGTGCGCAGGCTTATGTCACTGTGCCTTCCGGCCATGAAGATGCAGCATCACTGAACGTGCTGGGTGAATACCTTAGCAACGGATTTTTGCACAGTGCAGTAAGAGAGAAGGGTGGTGCGTATGGTGGTGGTGCCGGCTACGATGGCGAGAGCGGTGCATTCAGGTTCTACTCCTACCGTGACCCACGATTGCAACAAACCTATGCAGACTTTGACGCATCTATCGAATGGATGCTCAATGAAAAACATGAGGAGCGTCTGCTTGAAGAAGCGATTCTCGGCATCATTGGCCGTATCGACAAACCGGGCTCGCCGGCAGGTGAGGCTATCGGTAACTACTATTCAGAGCGTTTCGGCAGAGGGGCAGAATATACTGCAAAAATCCGCAACCGGATTCTGGGCGTCAGCCTCAACGATCTCAAAACAGTAACGGAGCGATACCTGAGCGGTAAGGAAGCGAGTTATGCAGTGGTGGGGCCAGCGGAGAAGCTGCAGACGCTTGAGGGATTTGACAACTATAACGTATAGTTATCAGTCTACATACAGGTGGAAGCGCACCTCCCTGTGCCAATTTCTTCCGTGATTCTGCCCGTCCTGCGCCAGTCCGCAAAGTTACGGATGTCCAAGTTGAGAAGTCTAGGTATGGTATGAACTATTGTAAATAGTTCGTGCTGGCTATAGCATTTCTATTGAAAATATGCTGAGCAGTCTTTTTTGCTCACCCTCAGTCAAGCAACTGGGAGATCTGCGATCCCGGCGTTAGAACTCAATGACCTGATCAACCGTCTGGTTGCAACCGATGACCCGGAAGAAGTCCGAAGACTGTATCGCCAGTGGGCGGCTTCCTACGACAGCGACCTTGATCAATATGGTTACGTTGCACCGGTGGTTGGTGTCGCATTGTTTCAAGACTGGATCAGTGACAAAAGCGCCGTTATTCATGATGCCGGTTGCGGTACCGGTCAGGTCGGTAAACTATTGACTGCCTCCGGCTACACTACTATTCACGGCAGTGATTTTTCAAACGACATGCTCGCGGTTGCAAAAAGCAGAGGATGCTATCTGTCACTGGTGCAGGCAGACTACACAGAGCCGTTGGAATTCAAAAGCGACAGTGTTGACGGTATTATTTCAATTGGTGTTTATACCAAAAGATTTAAAAATAACTTTCTAGCCGAAATGCTGCGTATGCTTAAGCCCGGTGGGTGTATGATTTTCAGTTGTCGCCCGGTGTATTTTGATGAAGTTGCAGACTCCATAAAAGAACTGCATCAAACAAATGAAATTTCCAGGTCATCTATTATGTATGATGACTATATGACTGGCCAGCAAGCCTCAGCATTCTATATAGCGCTGCAAAAGACAGTTAAAACCTGATAGCAAAGCCGGCTTCCATCGCATGGATCATCACATGAAACATCATCTCACTGCGGTAGAAGAAGATATAAAGTCAGTTAATACATGGATGAAGAACCGGCCGAATCATCATTCGGTTACCTCTTTCAAGCCGGGGCCGGGCATACAAAAGCTGGCGCTTGGCTTTGATATAAAACAACTGCAGGCGGCGCTGGATCAGTGTCTTGAGTCGGTTGATTTTCAAGGATCAATGCAGGAACAGGGTTTTGCGGCAATTCCGGTAACACAAAGACCAGGGCAGACAAGCTGGACCGAAAACGATCTCTCAGGACGTTACTGGATACGCGGCGATGACAGCTACATAGAAGAACCCCGTGAAGAGCTCGTCGCAGAAGATCAGTTCAATGAACTGAATCCGGCTTTTACCGGTACCTACTTCGAGCATGTCTATCATGAGCTGACAAAACGATTTCCGATTGGTCGTACGCGCATACTTTCAAAGTCGCAGTACAACTGTAATTCGTGGCATCGAGATCCCGAGCCCAGAATTCACATCCCTATCCGTTCAAATCCCGGTAGCGTGTTTATTGTGAATCACCATGCCACCCATCTGCCAGCAGACGGTTCGGTGTATTTTACCGACACACGCGGTTACCACACGGCACTAAATGGAGGGGATTTCAATCGAGTACATTTGGTTGCAGCGCTCGCTTTTGAGCAGATTACCGGCTAGCGAATATCCACTTCTGCGGATGTTTTGGGGCGCAAAATTACCCGGGATTTGTCCGTTGCTTGTTGCACACTGTAAAAACAGTCGCTTATTGATAAAGTGCGGTCCGTTATGCCGGTTGAGTGCATGTTAAACTGGGAATCAACCATGGATATCGTTCAGCTGTGTTTTGAGTCGCTGTTTGTTATAGTGAACATAACCCTGTGGTGTAACAGAATATTTACACAATCCTTTGGAGGATTTGATGAAATTTAGAAAGAAAAACGGCGAGGAATTACCCTCTCACTTAACGGAAATGGCGGAGTCTGTTCGCCAGAACGGTGACGGCATGTCCCGTCGTGAGTTCCTGGCGATTGCCAGTATCTTTGGTGCCAGTACCACCACTGCCTACACCATGCTCGGCATGGTCGCGCCTTCTACAGCCCACGCAGCTGACGGCAAAAAGAAAGGCGGCACGGTCCGTTACCAGACTGAAGTCCGTGCGCAGAAAGATCCGCGCACCTATGACTGGTCGCAAATTGCCAACTTCTCTCGTGGCTGGCTGGAATATCTGGTTGAGTACAACAATGATGCAACTTTCACTGGCAGACTACTGGAAAGCTGGGATGTCAGTGAAGATGCCAAAACCTACACCCTGAATGTGCGTAAGGGCGTCAAGTGGAACAACGGTGATGATTTCACCGCAGAAGATGTAGCTCGCAACATAGAAGGCTGGTGTGACAAGAGCGTTGAAGGCAATTCCATGGCTGGTCGTTTCGCAACACTGATTGACGAAGAGTCCGGCAAAGCAATCGACGGCGGTATTGAAATTGTTGACGATCACACTGTTAAGCTGAATCTGCCTGCATCAGATATTTCTTTGATCGCCGGTATGGCGGACTATCCTGCAGCAGTGGTGCACAAAGACTACGATCCACTAAACGCGGTAGAAGCACCGCTGGGTACAGGTCCCTACATCCCTGAATCACTGAAAGTCGGTGAGAAAGCTGTACTGGTGCGCAACCCTGACCACACGTGGTGGAGAGAAGGTGAGGGTGCATGGATTGATCGTATTGAATATATTGATTACGGCACCGAGCCTGCCTCGCACTTTACAGCGATGGAGTCAGATGAAGTTGATGTTAACTACAGCACTGAAGGTGCAGAGATCGTTGAACTGTTTGACAGTATTGACGGTTTGCAACGCCACGACGTGGTTACCGCGGCAACCATTGTTATACGTCCGAATCAGCAGGCAGAAATCGACGGAGAAAAACCTTATGCTGACAAGCGGGTTCGTCAGGCGCTGGCGATGGCGGTTGACCCGGAGGTATGTCTTGAGCTTGGTATAGGCGGCTTGGGTGTAACAGCTGAGAACCACCATGTAGGTCCGATGCATCCCGACTATGCAGAGCTGCCTAAACAAAAAGTTGACCCTGCAGGTGCCAAGGCCCTTATGGAAGAAGCCGGTATGGGTGACTACGAGCATGAGCTGTTGTCACTTGATGCTGGCTATCGTAAAGATACCACTGATGCTGTCGCCGACATGCTGCGTAAGGCGGGTATCAAGGTTAAGCGTACAGTACTTCCAGGCTCAACGTTCTGGAACGATTGGGCTAAATATCCGTACTCTTCTACTAACTGGAACCATCGTCCGTTGGGTGTACAGGTACTGGGTCTGGCGTATCGTTCCGGTGAAGCATGGAATGAAGCCGGTTTTAGTAACGCCGACTTTGACAGTGCACTGAAAGAAGCGCTTGCTATTGCAGATGTTGATAAGCGTCGCGAGAAAGTCAAAATTTGCGAGCAGATCATGCAGGAAGAAGGCGTTATCGTGCAGCCATACTGGCGTACACTAACCAACTACACCAAAGATGGTTTGGGTGGTGCAAACCATCACATCACCTTCGAGTTCCGTCCGCAGGACTTGTACTGGAAAGCCTGATAAGCAGGTAAATTAATTAAGGGCTGTCATTTAGACAGCCCTTTTTTTTATACCTCATATTTGTCGCCCCTGGTTTGGTTGTCTTATACTAAATATTTGTTTGTCTTATAATAATAAAGCAGGATTATGAATGGTCAGCTTTCTGATTAAAAGATCCGGAGTCATGCTACTCACGGCGCTGTGTCTGACCTTTATTGTTTTTTTTCTCACCAATCTTGAGCCCAATCTTGAAAAGCTGACCAAGAGTGAGGGCAACATGCGCATGAGCGATGTGCAGGTGCAGTCCTGGCTCGAGAAAAACGGCTACCGACAATCTCTTTTCAAGCGCTATGGCGAGTGGTTGGGTGTCGCACCCGGCTGGACGCGCACCGATGATCAAGGCAAGGTCACCGGTCGTTGTATCAAGCGTGGTGTATCAGCTGAAGAAGCGCCAAAGTACTGTGGCCTGGTGCAGGGTGACTGGGGTTTTTCTCTGGTCTTTAAAGAAAATATCGGCGGCATTATAAAGGAGAAACTCGCCCTGACTGGCAAGCTGATGCTTTGTGTTCTGGCTGTTATGGTGCCTGTGGCTTTAATCATCGGTGTGATTGCCGGTATGCGGGAGGGAAGTAAAACCGACCGTAGCTTATCTACCTTTTCTATTCTTACTACCTCCACGCCGGAGTATGTATCGGGGGTAATATTTATTATTTTCTTTGCCAGTAAGTTTGGCGGTTTGCGGTGGTTTAAGGGAACCGCGGCAACCGCAATGGAAAACATTACGTTTGAAAATTTCACGCTGCCTGTGATTACACTGGCGCTTTACGGTGTTGGTTACATAGCACGCATGACCCGAGCTTCAATGGCCGAGGTAATGAATGAACAATATATTCGTACAGCGCGTTTAAAAGGATTAAGTTTTTCAGGCGTTGTATTAAAACATGCACTGCGCAATGCGCTTATTGCACCGTTTACTGTGATTATGCTGCAGATACCCTGGTTGTTAACCGGGGTGGTAATTGTTGAAACTCTGTTTAACTATAAAGGCTTCGGCTGGACGCTGGTGGCGGCAGTCGGTAACAATGACATCGAGCTGCTATTGGCGTGCTCTGTTGTCGCTGTGTTTGTTGTACTTATTACGCAGTTACTCTCAGACATCAGTTATGTCTTCCTCAACCCGCGCATCAGAGTGAGTTAGGAGACTGCAATGGAAAGATTAACTGCATCAGAGATTACCGTCGGTGTTCTTACACAGTTTACTCCTGTCTGGATCGGACTGGCTGTAATACTGACGGTGTCGTGGTTGTTTCGCAGCAGGCTTGGTCTATACGGCAAGCTGTATAGCAGCCCGATCGGTGTCGCAGGCTTAATACTTGTGCTGTTCTGGGTGCTGACGGCGATCTTCGCAGATCTCATTGCAACCATGGATCCGTTAACCCAGATCTCCGGTATGAAAAACAAAAAACCGGGCTGGCCGGTCTCGGGTACAGAAGGGCAGTGGTATCTGCTGGGTGGCGATAACCTCGCACGCGACGTTTTTAGCCGTATGGTTAAGGGCAGTCAGCTGGTAATTGCTATTGCACCGGCCGCAACCATTTTTGCTTTCATGGTAGGCGTTACGCTGGGGCTACCGGCCGGATACTACGGCGGCAGGTTCGATACCATGCTCAGTTTTCTGGCAAACCTGGTACTGGCGTTTCCGGTTATTTTGTTGTTCTTTTTACTCGTAACACCTGAGATCAGACAAACCGGTGTGCCGCTTGTGATGGCAGGCGTGTTATTTCTGTTCCCCATTATATTCTTCCTGATACTCTTTTATTCGCGTTTTAAAGAACAACCCACCAAGCTTGCTATCGCCGTTGGTATTACCCTGGTACTGGGTTTATGGGCGTACTCCGGACTTGCGTTTAACAAAGATCCACTGGGCGTTTTTTATATGGATCCGAATCTGTTGAACATCTTTGTATCAGTAGTGTTCGTGAACTCACCAACAGTATTTCGTATTGTGCGCGGTTTGGCCATCGATATTAAAACCCGTGACTATGTAGCTGCAGCGCAAACCCGCGGTGAGTCTCCGTGGTACATCATGTTGTGGGAAGTACTACCCAATGCACGCGGGCCGTTAATCGTCGATTTCTGTCTGCGAATTGGTTACACCACTATCCTGCTGGGCACACTCGGCTTCTTCGGCCTCGGTGTAACACCCGAAAGTCCGGACTGGGGTATGACAATAAACGAAGGACGTAAGTTGTTAGCGGTGTACCCGCACCCGGCACTGCCGCCAACGATTGCATTGATGACACTGGTACTCGGCCTGAACCTGTTAGCTGATGGCTTGCGGGAAGAGTCGTTGAAAGACTAGCCTGCACTATAGCGTGGCAGCCAGTAAGACAAACAAGAACGAATCAGGAGTACTTTAAGCGATGAGTGTTGAACCAATACTGGAAATCGACAATCTGAATATTTCGTTCTTTGTTCGTGCAGGGGAAATTCCTGCGGTAATGGATTTTTCATGCAAGGTCATGCCGGGGGAGACCATGGGTCTTGTCGGTGAGTCCGGTTGTGGCAAGTCCACTGTAGCTCTCGGTATCATGCGCGACATGGGTAATCGCGGAAAGATAGTCGGCGGCAGTATCAAGTTCCATGGTCGCGACATGGGAGAGATGTCAGAGGACGAACTGCGAGACATTCGCGGGTCTAAAATTGCGATGATCTATCAGGAGCCAATGGCATCACTGAATCCTGCAATGAAGATTGGCCGACAGCTAATGGAAGTGCTGATCATCCATGAAAACGCATCAAAGGCAGATGCGTACGAGCGCTCTGTTGCAATGCTTGAGTCAGTCAAGTTGCCGGATCCAAAACGGGTTATGAATGCATACCCTCACCAAATATCCGGTGGCCAGCAGCAGCGTATTGTGATTGCCATGGCGCTGCTCTCGAAGCCCGACTTGCTGCTACTCGATGAACCTACAACAGCACTGGATGTAACGGTAGAGGCTGGTATTGTTCAATTGATCAAAGAGCTTGCACGTGAGACCGGTACATCAATGCTTTTTATATCACACAACCTCGGCCTGATTCTTGAGACCTGTGATCGCATCACTGTGATGTATTCCGGTGAAGCAGTAGAGACAGGGTCAGTCAGTGATGTATTTGATCACATGCGCCATCCTTACACACAGGGTTTGTTCAACTCTATACCGTTACCCGGCGCTGATAAAAACGCCCGTCCTCTGGTTTCAATTCCCGGGCAGTTACCATTGCCGATGGAACGTCCGTACGGTTGTAACTTCGGACCGCGTTGCCCGCACTTTGCAGACAAGTGCGATGCCAACCCGGTTCAGATGCAGGCAGTACCCGGTGCAGAACAACACAAGTCACGTTGTGTGCGTATTGAAGAACTCGACTGGGATGCTGAACCTGCACGTCCTGTTGTTACTGACCCTGCGGTACCCGGTGAGGTGGTGCTTGATGTCAAAGACCTTAAAAAGTACTACAACGTGGCTGCCAATCAGATGTTCGGTGGCGGTGATACACGTACCGTTAAAGCGAATGAATCAATCACCCTTCAGGCCTGTGAATCAGAAACCGTGGCAATTGTAGGTGAGTCTGGTTGCGGTAAATCGACTCTGGCCAAGGTGTTACTGGGGCTTGAAACAGCCACTGACGGCGAAGTAACTCTCTCGGGTGTGTCTATCGGTAGTACCGAAGTTGGTGACAGAGACACTGATACGGTGGCATCTGTACAGATGGTTTTTCAGAATCCGTTTGACACACTCAACCCGAGTCACTCTGTCGGTTCGCAGATTATGCGCACACTTGAGAAATTCAAGATTGGCGACAACAGCGAAGATCGTCGGCAGCGGATGTTGCAACTGCTTGACCTTGTAAAACTGCCGCGTGCATTTGCCAGGCGAATGCCACGGCAATTATCAGGTGGACAGAAGCAACGTATCGGTGTGGCAAGAGCGTTTGCCGGTCAGCCGAAAGTGGTGGTTGCAGATGAGCCGGTATCAGCACTTGATGTCTCCGTGCAGGCTGCGGTCACAGAGCTGCTAATGGAAATACAGCGTGAAGCAAAAACTACCATGCTGTTTATCAGTCATGATCTCTCTGTGGTTCGATATATCGCAGATCGTGTGGTTGTGATGTACCTCGGCCATATAGTAGAGCAGGGCACCACTGATGATATCTTCGCGCCACCTTATCACCCGTACACTGAAGCGCTGCTGTCGGCAATTCCAATAGCTGACACCAGTGTGGTGAAAAAACAGATCGTACTCGATGGTGATATACCGTCGGCATTGAATCCACCGAGCGGTTGTCCATTCCAGACCCGCTGTGGTCATAAGTCCAAGGTCGGTGACAATCTTTGTGAACGCGAATTACCGCCAATCAGAGATCTGGGTAATGGCCACGTTATGAAGTGCCACTTGTCAGAAGAGCACTTACAGGCAATGGAGCCTGTCATTAGTTTTGATGCTGACAAGCGGGCGTCATAGCCTGGACTA
>CAZKAQ010000052.1:16423-23528 GCA_964550655.1 uncultured Granulosicoccaceae bacterium | reverse complement strand
GACCTGTTTAGCGCTATTGACTCTGGGCGCCGAATCCTCATGAATAATACAGGCTAGTGGTTTTGCGAGCCTGCCATTTTGCATGCAACGAGTGCTTCGATGCTGCCACAGCACCGACCTGAGTTGCCGTCTTGACAATTATAAAATGTCATGACATTATAGTGTTCATCAGGACTTATGTCTGGTGTGACATTGCAGCAGCAGCCCTGCAACTGCAGGCCGTAAATTCCCCCCTTTACTACCCTCATTCAGAGGGTGGTTTTTTTACGCCAGCTATAGCGTTATATATTTCTGTCTATATACTCAAACGCTATTACGATCCAAAAAGCAGGCAAATCCACTTTGAATATTGGCATTCTCATTACTGGTCATCCTCCGGTAGAAACCGTCGACATATACAGCAAGTATTCCAATGCGTTTGAGCTGTTGCTATCAGGTCAGGGCTTTACGTTTAACAGCTGGGAGTGCCTTGAAGGTGAGTTCCCGCAATCCGTGAACGATGCAGATGGCTGGCTGATCACAGGATCTAAATATGGTGCATACGAGGATTTGCCGTGGATTGAACCACTGGAAAACTTTATTCGCTCGGCATACAACAGCGACCTCCCGATTGTCGGGATTTGTTTCGGGCACCAGATCCTCGCCCAGGCACTTGGTGGCAAGGTAGAAAAATTTGATGGTGGCTGGTCAGCCGGCAGAGTCGAATACGATCTGGATGGACACAAAAATCCGCTGTCTTTATATGCCTGGCACCAGGATCAGGTGGTTAGCCTGCCAGAGGATGCGACAGTAGTCGGTTCAACACCCTTCTGCCAGTATGCGGCTCTGAGCTATAAACGCAAAGCTTACTCACTACAGCCTCACCCTGAATTCAGCAGTGAATTCTTTTCGAGGTTGTTTGAAGCGCGCAAGGAAGGCTTGCCACAATCGGCCATAGATCAAGCCGAAAATTCGATTAAAGAAAACTTACCTACCGACTCTGCTGTAATAGCCGAGACTATTGCAGCATTTTTTAAATCTGCGGCCAGGTAAGCTACCAGGCCGCAGGCAAATCAACAAACTGACTAGTTGTCTTGAGCGGTTTGCACCGAGCCGCGCGCCCGACGACTATAAAGCAACCCACAGAGACTCAACAGTAACATCAGCGGCATCATCGGATCTTTGGCGCCGGATGCTGAAAATACAGAACAGCTGAATCCGCTACCACTTAGCCCGGTAATCAAATCAGCTTCATCGGCATCCGGCACACCACCAGTTGGTGTTACCACACTACCGTCGTTATCCAGTACGTCGTTGATTCCATCACCATCACTGTCGGGAAGACTAATCGCTATACCAGTGAGGCTATCATCAAAACCATCTCCGTTAGCATCGGTGAAGTCGTCAACTAACTGATCGTTATCGGTATCGACGCCACCTGACTCAATAAGATCGGAGAGACCATCACCGTCTGAATCAAGGTCGATACGGTTCGGCAAGCTGTCGCTGTCGGTATCAAGGTCAGCAGCACCGCCGGCACCAAAGGCATCAGAGAGTCCGTCAAAGTTGTCATCGGTAAAGTTGTCGGCGCGACCGTCACCATTGGTATCGGGCTGTCCTACCTCAACAAGATCCGGTATGCCGTCGTTGTCGGAGTCAAGATCGAGTACATCCACAACACCATCACCATCAGTGTCTGGTGTACTTAACAGTTGACCTTCGCTGTCAACACGGCCATCACCATCTGCATCAATACCACTGGTGGTCTCTAAAAGATCTACAACGCTATCGTTATCACTGTCGATATCATAAGCGTTACCGATGCCGTCACCGTCCGAGTCAGTAGCGGTTTCAATGCTGTCTAATATACCGTCGTTATCACTGTCGATATCAGCATAGTTAGGTATGCCATCGTTATCCGAGTCAGTTATCTCAGTGCCGTTGACAATAACAGTTTCATCTCCATCTAAAATGCCATCACCATCGGTGTCGGGATTGGTTGGATCACTGCCATCAATAACTTCGTCACCATCCGATACACCATCGTCGTCGGTATCGGGATTGTTTGGATCTGTGCCGGCAGCTTCTTCCTCATCGTCATTGAGTCCATCACCATCCGGGTCATCGGGCGTAGGTGTCGGTGTAGGCGCCGGTCCACCACCACCGTCTGTGTCGGGGCTAATCGGGTCGGTTCCCTGGTCAACTTCCTGCCCGTCATTACGGCCATCGCCGTCAGTATCAGGATTATTCGGGTCTGTGCCAAAGACACCTGTTTCCTGGCCGTCAGACAGGCCGTCATTATCAGTGTCGAACACAAGTGGATCAGTGCCAAAGACACCTGTTTCCTGACCGTCAGACAGACCATCTTTATCGGTGTCGAACAGCAGCGGATCAGTGCCAAAGACACCTGTTTCCTGGCCATCAGACAGGCCATCTTTATCAGTGTCGAACTGCAGAGGGTCAGTACCAAAGACACCTATTTCCTGGCCATCAGACAGACCGTCTTTATCGGTGTCGAACTGCAGCGGATCAGTCCCGCGGACTCCTATTTCCTGACCATCGGAAAGTCCGTCTTTATCGGTGTCGAACTGTAGCGGATCGGTCAGAGTCTCGCGAACTTCCCTGCTATCAGATAAGCCGTCTTTATCCGTGTCGGCAATGAGAGGATCGGTTCTAAAAATATTAATCTCCTCTCCATCGCTCAAACCATCACCATCGGTATCTGCAACCTGCGGATCTGTACCTAATTCCCTTTCCTGGCTATCGGTCAGACCGTCTGAGTCCCCATCATCCTGAGCAACAGCAGACAACGGGAAAACACTGGTGCCAACCACTAATGCCGCAACCGGGAGCAAAGCGGCAACCGGATTTTTCGAAAACACTTTCATCAATATCTGCCTCTGAACAATTTGATGCAACGCCCGCTGGCCGGGCAATACTTAAGAAGCTTGTAGGGTAAAGCGAATATCCCGGGCTATCCAATACCGATTACTCAATTCACAATGTTTTTTTCCAACCTCGCTTATCACTTGTATAGATATCAAAACGTCCCGTACCAACTGCATAACATCCAGATTTTGATGTAGTCGACGTTATCGTGCATATATCTTGCAATTAAATATTTAATTCTTTATATTTTATTTAATTGTTTAATATCTATACCGTTAAAAGGCACATGAAAGCTAACTCTCCAAGCACGGAAACTTTAAACGAAAAAAGACGTTTAGCAGTGAAGTTACGCCTGGAAGGGCGAAAATTAAAAGAAATCGGCAAATTAGTTGACTTGTCTTCTCCCACAATTATTGCAGCTCACAAACAATTTTTAAAAGGTGGCTGGGAAGCGGTTGATGTCAGTTCCCGAGGGCGACCGAGTGGCGAAAAAAGCACGCCGGAAGACCTGCTCGCGACGCTCTGTGACAAAGCATTCGGGCGTCCGGAATCACAAACACCCTGGTCATATTCTCTGCTGGCAGAGCAGGCACAGAAACTCGGCGCAGATACCAGCGCTCGAACGATTGGCAAATACGTCGAACAATGGAAACTTGTTGCCGGCAATCTCTATAAGGCTGCCAAATCCGGCGACGTTTTAATGGACTGGCTCAACACTGACTACAAAAAAATCACAGCCAACGCGCGCAAACAAGACTCGACTATTTTCTGGGCGGGTCTTGCTACCTGCACAAGAACCCCCGACAAACAAACCCATGACAAACAGATCAAAAAATATCTCTATGCACACTCAACCAAAGGCCAATATCTGTGGCTGGCGGGGAACTACAAAAGCGATGCAGAACACTTTACAGATTTTTTTGAAAGGCTGTTAAACCTGAAACCCGGACTGACTGTCATCTGGAATGGACATGACCCGACATTGACGTCCAGCACCAAAGAATGGCTGGACAAGCACCCCGAAATTATTTTCTATCAGCATCCGCAGATCACAATGAACAATACTCAAAAAATCACCGCAGAAAACTACTCTGACACAGAATCAGATCAAACCACTGAGTCTCCGACAATTGAGTCTCAGACATCAGGCAACGCACAACAGATAAGAAACCCGATGACGCTGAGCCATCTAAAACGCCTGGAAGCCGAAAGCATCCATATTATGCGGGAAACAATTGCCGCAGCTGAAAAGCCTGCCATGCTGTATTCACTCGGCAAAGACAGCAGCGTCATGTTGCACCTCGCACAAAAGGCCTTCTACCCCGCCAAACCTCCATTCCCTCTGGTACATGTTGATACCGGCTGGAAGTTCCAGGCAATGTATGAATTCCGCGATAAAATTGCGAAAGAAGCCGGACTTGAGTTAATTGTTCACAAGAACATTGAAGGCATTGAAAAAGGTGTTAACCCGTTTACGCATGGCTCTTCTATTCATACAGACATCCTTAAGACAGAAGCGTTAAAACAAGCACTGGATAAATACGGTTTTGATATCACATTCGGTGGCGCAAGAAGAGACGAAGAAAAATCTCGCGCTAAAGAACGCATTCTGTCATTCAGAAACGAACAGCACAGATGGGATCCGAAAAATCAACGCCCGGAGCTATGGAATCTATACAACACTAACACCTTGCCCGGTGAGAGTATCCGCGCATTTCCTCTTTCAAACTGGACAGAGCTTGATATCTGGCAGTACATCCAACAGGAAAATATACCTGTAGTACCCTTGTATTTTTCAGCAAAAAGACCGGTTGTACTACGTGACGATACATGGATTATGGTCGATGATGATCGCATGAAAATGAACGAGGGTGAAACCCCGATTATGAAGCAGGTTCGCTTTCGAACTTTAGGTTGCTACCCATTAACCGGTGCAGTCGAATCAGATGCAGTCACAGTACAAGATGTTATTAAAGAAATGTTGCTTTCAAACAATTCAGAACGACAGGGACGCATGATCGATCACGACAGCTCAGCTTCCATGGAAAAGAAAAAACAAGAGGGTTACTTCTAATGAGCGCCACAAAAGAACTCATACAAAACGATATTGAAAAATATCTCAACCAACATGAAAACAAGGATATGCTGCGCCTTATTACCTGCGGCAGTGTAGATGACGGCAAGAGTACACTGATAGGACGGCTACTGTATGAATCACAGACACTAACCGAAGACCAGTTGCGGAGTGTTGAATCAGACTCTGTAAAGCACGGCACTCAGGGAGACGCACCGGACTTTGCACTGCTGGTGGACGGACTGGCAGCAGAGCGCGAACAAGGCATTACTATTGATGTTGCTTATCGCTACTTCAATACTGATCAGCGTAAGTTTATTATTGCTGACACCCCTGGGCATGAGCAATACACACGCAATATGATCACCGGCGCCTCTACTGCTGAAGCCGCAATTATTCTTGTAGATGCACGCAAAGGCATTCAAACCCAAACCAGAAGACACTCCTACCTCGTGTCATTGATGGGTATACGCAATGTTGTTATCGCAATAAACAAAATGGATCTGACTGGCTACTCAGAAAAAATCTTCAACGAAATTGTTGAAGACTTCAACGAGTTTGCAGAATCAGATCAGATAGAAATTGAAAACGCTACCGCGATTCCTCTGTCTGCACTGAATGGTGACAATATCACCGAGCGCGGCACCAATATGACGTGGTATCACGGTAGTACATTACTTTCTCTGCTTGAAACCATGAAGGTTGATCAGGAAGTCGCACTCAGTAAGCCATTCAGGTTACCGGTTCAGTGGGTGAATCGCCCCAACCTGGACTTCCGGGGCTTTGCCGGTACCGTTGCAAGCGGCTCAATTAAAGCCGGTGATCCGATTCGTGTGCAGCCATCCGGCAAAACCAGCTCGATTGACAGGATTGTCACTCACGACGGCGACCTTGACATAGCCATTGCAGGTCAGGCAATAACGCTGACACTGAAAGATGAAATTGATATTTCACGTGGCGATGTTATCTCTACCACAGAAACCCCGGCTAGCACTGCCAATCAATTCGAAAGCACCATAGTGTGGATGCATGAAGAGCCATTGTTACCCGGCAGACAATACTTGCTGAAGTGTGGCACCAGCACTTCGACTGCAACAATTACTGATATCAAACATGAAATAAACGTCGACACTCTTGAGCATATTGCCTCCAAAAAGCTTGAAATAAATAACATCGGAAACTGCAATATCAACCTCGATCGTCAAATAGCCTTTGACAACTATGATGATAATCGAGCCACGGGCAGTTTCATTCTGATCGACAAAGTGACCAATGAATCCGTTGGTGCTGGCACCTTAAACTTCGCTCTCAGACGCTCGCAGAATATTCACATGCAAGCTGTCGACGTAGACAAAAACCTGCGTTCAGGATTAAAAGCACAAAAGTCCTGTGTACTATGGTTCACCGGCCTGTCCGGTTCGGGCAAATCTACCATTGCCAATATTGTTGAAAGAAAGCTCGCAAGAGAAGGTCGACACACCTACCTGCTGGATGGTGATAACGTCCGCCACGGCCTCAACAAAGATCTCGGCTTCACAGACGAAGACCGTGTTGAAAACATCCGCCGCATCGGCGAAGTAGCGAGACTGATGGTAGACAGCGGCCTGATTGTTTTAACCGCATTCATCTCGCCTTTTCGCGCCGAGCGTCAGATGGCTCGTTCATTACTGGAAGAAGATGAGTTTCTGGAAGTTTTTGTCGAAACGCCACTGGCAATTGCTGAGCAGCGGGATCCGAAGGGCTTGTACAAAAAAGCACGCAGCGGAGATCTTAAAAACTTCACCGGCATAGACTCTCCTTATGAGCAGCCTGAAAATCCGGAAATGCTCGTCGATACCTCCAGCTTGACGGCAGAACAGTGCGCTGAGCAAATCATCAGATCACTGCGTGAGCGTGGTGTCATTACCGAACCCAAGGCGTAAATCCTTATTGGCTGGTCCGCTAACGGTGCGTCGCATTGACCGCGACGCACCTGAGCACCAATAGCGTCATCGGCTGGCACTATAGATACGAATATTGTGTATAGGCAGGCGTCAATCAGATACGCAGTCGTCATTACCAACAGAATGTACGTGATTTCATGTAACAGAATGTAAACCCGGGTATCCGGGGGCAAGTGCCTGTGGCAGTCTTCAGAAAGTCCGACTATCTTCAGTAAGTCCG
>CAZKAQ010000052.1:0-16323 GCA_964550655.1 uncultured Granulosicoccaceae bacterium | reverse complement strand
AAGTCCGACTATCTTCAGTAAGTCCGGCTAACAGTTTTTAAAGAGTCCAGCAAAGGCAATGCAACCGCTATGAGTGAACACAAACACTTTACCGGCGATCGGTCCTCAAGGCACGGCCGGGATGACAGGACTTACATTGCGCCACCGACCCATGCGCGCGAAAGCTACCATGAAAGTGACCATTATTTGCCGCAGGATAATGAATGGAATCGACGTCATACCGACCGGGATGATGCGCCGTACTACTCTGATCAATACCCGCAGGATCAACATCGCGCATACCAGTACGCCGACGAACAATTCGAATCTGATTATTCACCGGATCAATACTACTCTGCGCCGGATAACCGTCACCCGGAATGGTCCGATACGCGCCACTCGCAATTCGACTATTCAGAGAACGAAGACAGCACCCGGGGACAGACACAGAACCGCTTCGGCTTCAGCGAATTCGATCTGCAGGATATCCACCACAGAGGGCGTCGCACATGGCTAAAAAAGATCGCAGGCTACGGCTCAACTGCATTGCTCATTGGATTAATCGGTATTCTGGCCTATGCATTTACACCTGATCCGACACCGCTGGATGTCATTGCGATGGATGAGCATTTGGATGACCACCTGAACGATGCACCTTCCAACCCGGCCAGCCTGCAGGCAAATATTACCCCGACGACTAATACCACTGCTGAGCCTTCTTCCGCACAGATTGCAAAAAACTCGCAAGCAGTAACTACAACCGCTGAGAACGCGATTGTAATCAAAGAAACAGATATAGTAGAAACATCTTCTGCTGAAGCTTCCGAGCAGAATGAAGACGTACTGGTGATTCAGACAATTAACGAGACACCAACTACCAATAGCGGCGACATTTCCAGCCTGGAAGCCGAAAGTTATTCGACGCTAATTGTGCTTCAACAGTGGAGCAACGTGAGAAGATCACCTGACATCGATGGGCCTATAATAACCGCTCTGGATGTCGGCAAGACTGTGACAAAAATCAGTCAGGCGGGCAATTGGATTGAAGTTCAAACAGATGAACAACCTTCAATAACCGGCTATATGTACCACTCGACAATCGCGCCGCAATAATCAACCTGAACACCCAAACTACTCAGCACATATCTCACCACTGATCTCACTGAGCGATATCTCCCTTACAAGTGCTGCTTGCTCGACGGTAAATCGTTCCGGTCGTGAGAGCGTGTAATCCTGCCTGAAATCACCATTGCAAATCTGTCCGTCACTATCAACGTCTACCGCCATAGTGATGTAGTACCTTAAGCTATCAGTTGAACCGGACTGATATTCAATTTGTCGCAGTTCTGATTCTGCAAAACGTACATAGTAAGGCACTGACTGCGGTCTTATTTCGTAATCGATAACTTTAATTTCCGTTGCCGACACATCTGCCGCCAGTTCGTCGTAACCCCATACAGTAAAAACCACACGTGGACGTTCATTCAACAACATTAACGCTGTATCAATGGATTCATTGCTGAGCTTCAGATCAACATTATAGTCAGCCTGTTGTGGCACTCGATAGTCTTCAATTGTCGGTAGCGATTTAGCTGCAGCGGTCTGCACTAAAGCTGACGTTTTATCACTGGAACCACAGCCAACCATAAACACGCCTGACATGCCAACACAGATGACAGCCAGCGCACCAGAAATATTTAAACTCATAAGATTTTCTAATAGTTGGGAATTTAAGAATATGTAAAATAAACTGCGTCAGTCAGCCACAACAGGAACCACCACTACGACGACCTATTATTGCTCTGACTTCAGCAATACTCAGTGAAAACTTTCGTGCGATAACATTGAGACTGGCACGCTGATATTTGTGCATCATCAACATATGATAAATATCTTCATCCGTTATGAGTTTTTTATTGTCCTTGCGCACATACTTGCGAGCGGATCTTCCCGTCATTTATCTTCCAGTTATTCAGGTGCTCCAGGCGCCTGCGTTATTCATAGGGCGATGTATTCTAACGAATGTTTAGATAATACTAAATCATCAATCGTCGGTACCACCCCGTCTCTATCGATACTTGTGCATGCAAGCGATTTCCACCGCCATAAAACACCAGACTTTTGCCTCATCAGACCGGCGGAACTGAGACCTATTCTACAGAATTCAGGCGGGACAAACAGACTCTTCCGAGAACGCTCAAGCTCGTATTCAGTCTGGGCGATACATGATTAATCAACGGACCGAAATCATCATAAATACCCATGCACCTCTCTCAGCCTGGAAGAAGTTTATTTTTGGTTTTACTGTCACTGTGTTTTGTCATCAACGCAGCACGGACACATGCGTCAGACTCATCAACAGACAAGAAATGCCTCTACGTATCTTCTTATCACGAGGGAGAGGAATGGTCAGATGGAATCGAAGCGAGTATAAGAGCTTCTCTGGACGGCCACTGTACATTTCGAAAATTCGATATGAACACCAAACGTGTTACATCGCTGGAAGCGATTTTCAAAGTTACCAATCAGATCATTAAAACCATTGAAGAATGGCAGCCGGATGTAGTCATCACCTCGGATGATAATGCAGCCAAGCTTCTAATCGTTCCACACTATCGGGGCGACAAGATTCCCTTTGTGTTTTCCGGCGTCAACTGGACAGTCGATGAGTATGGATTTCCATACAAAAATGTCACTGGTATCGTAGAGGTAGCACCGATTAGAACTATGCTTCGAGAGGCAGCTACCATATCCAATGTTGGTCGCAAAGCCGTATTCCTGGGTCCGGATGTATTATCGGAAAAAAAGAATTTTGAAAGAATCAAACTGGTAGCTGAGGAGTTCCAAATTCAGATAGAACCTTTGTACTACTCGTCCTTCTCTCAATGGATAAAAGCAATAAAAAAAATCAACGAATATGACTTTGCAATAATGGGCAGCAATGCAGGAATAGACGACTGGGACACAGAGGTTGCCAGACAAACTGCTCTGGAATTTATCAGCAAACCAACCTTTACCACAGCAAAATGGATGATGCCCTACACCACATTTGGTTTTACCAACCTCCCTGCCGAACAAGGGGAATGGGCCGCAGATGCAGCGATAAGAATCCTCAACGGTACAAGCCCGCAGGAGATACCACTGGCATCAAACAAAAAATGGGAATTCTGGGTTAACGAAGAAATATTCGACAGGCTGGAAACACCACTGGGTCGCAACTTGTTACGCAAGGCAAAACGTGTACAGATTGAAGTTGCGACTCGAGAAGAATGATGTCTCAGCTACAGTCTCATCGCGCTAAACAAAGCTAAGGTAATTTGCCAGTAAGTCGCTACGCATTAAGTAGGAATAGATAAAAATCACGAATACTGGCAGGACTGGCAGCCCCCCACTGCAATGAACCCTGCGCCTCAAAGCGACCAGGAATAACCGGCACAGTATGAACAACCAACCGCACGCTACTGAAAAGAGTTTGAGCAAACGCTCCAAATTCCTCGCGTTCATGAGCGCGGCGGTAATTTTTTTCGTGACAATAACAATTTCTCTGTGGGCTTCCTATGTAACAGAGCAGCGCAGCTTCGCCAGCCAGACACTACGCTCTTCACAGCAAATAAGCGAAACAGTAACGCTTGCAATCGGCACGCTTCACTCGATGGCTGCCGCACACCAGGCTTCTGCGACCGGGTTTGAGCCAACACAATTTGACATGTTCGCCGAAAACCTGGTTTCAAATCAGGCTTCAATAACCGCAGCCGGGCGTTTTGAAACAATCCCGCACGAAGATCTCGATCATCTCAAGTCAAATCTGCAACTTCACGGCTTGCTTCAATTCGAACCAAAAGCCATCAATGACGAAGGTCAAATTACAACACTGGAATCAAAATCACAATACTCCACAATGATTGCTTTTTATCCGCAGGATCCGGTTTCAGCAAACATGATTGGATTAGATTTCAGTGAGATAAAGTCAGCGAAAAACGCAATAGATGAAAGCCTGTTGCTAAACACGCCAGTACCTACTGCAATACCGGAACAATGGTTTAGCAACGGTCAGCTAAACATCATTACATCTACCTACTATGGCCACTATATACCCGAAACCAGTGAAGATAGAGTACTGCAGACAGATGGGGGTTATTTTATAACGCTTAATCTGAATGAAATACTGGCTCAGGCCACCGGAAATAATTTTTCGCTGAGTGTCAGCATCTCCATTCGTTCTATAAACGAATCAGGTTCTCTGGTGGAACAGAGTGCAACGATAAATCAAGCGCGGTCAGCCGTTGATTTCTTTCCATCGAAGTCGATAAAGCATAATCTGAGAATTGGTTCAGATTCAGCCACTATCGCCTATCAAACACTGGCTGGCATCACACAGGCACAGTTTACCTCAGCGTTAATAAAGGGACTGATATCGTTAATTCTCTTTTTGATTTCATACGCAATTCTTGCTGCTACCAGGGAATCACGAGCAAAAATACTTGCTAACGAAAAAGCGCTGGCAAAGGAAAGAGAGCGCGCACTCGTAACACTGAACTCTCTGCAGGACGCAGTTATTACTACCGATCGGGAAGACAATATCGACTATGTTAACCCGTCAATGCTCAGTGTTTTAAATGCCAAAAGAAGCGAACTTATCGGCTTACCGCTTGATACGGTATTGCAATCGAACTTCAAAGACGAAGAGCGCAAGACTCCTGAAACTTGCACCAAAAATCAGAATATTGCCCCCATAAACAGCATTAGGAGACTCGTCACTGATTCGAAAGAGCCAGTGATCTTCGATAGCAACACATCTTCCATTGTTGATCAGGACAGCAACAAGATTGGCGCCGTTCTGACCATGAGGGATATCAGCAATGAACATGCGCTTACGACAATGCTCGCACATCAGGCCACGCATGACGCACTGACTTCTATTCCCAATCGTAGAAAATTTGAGACACTACTTAAAAATATTCTGAAAAATACGGACCCTGAAATCAGAAACTGTCACATTGTTGGTTACATTGATCTTGATCAATTCAAATTAATAAATGACACGGTAGGCCATGCAGCGGGCGATCAACTACTAATTAAGCTTGCCGCCGACCTTCAATCATTTGCGCCGGATAATATTGAAATAGCCCGATTGGGGGGTGACGAATTCGGATTCATAAGTAGCGGTAGTAATACCTGCGATGCAAAAGAAGTTGCCGAGAAATTTCAGGATTTTTTTCATACCTATTTTTATCGTACAGACGACAATACGTTTTCTATTCGTGCCAGCATAGGCTTGACTCTCATCAAGCCTTACCATGACACAATTAACGATGTTCTCAGTGAAGTCGACATAGCCTGTTATACCGCGAAAGACAATGGCAGAAACGGCTATGTTATCTACGACGCAGAAGATCTGGAAACAAAAAAGAGACAAGGAGAAATGCTGTACCTTCCAATGCTGCAAACAGCATTAACGGATAATCGCTTTGTGCTGTACACGCAGCCAATAGCCAGCACTGGCGCTGAGACAGACTCTCACTCAATTCATCACTATGAATGCCTGCTAAGACTTATTGATGAAGATGGCAGTATAATAACGCCATATAAATTCATTGTAGCAGCGGAGCGCTACGATTTAATTAAAGACATAGACCTATGGGTCATAGAAAACGCGTTCACTAACATTGCAAAGTTAAAGGGCACACAGCTGGAAGATACGGTTTTCAGTATAAATCTTTCAGGTCAAAGTGCGGTTGATCCTGCAATGCCTGCCTTTATAGATTCAATGCTCAAAGAACATGATATCAAGTCATCTAATATTTGCTTTGAGCTAACTGAAACTGCGGTCATAAGCAATTTCAGCCAAGCACAAAAGCTGATTGCGTTTGTCAGAAACCGTGGCTGCACCATAGCGTTAGATGACTTCGGAGCTGGCGCCAGCTCGTTTGGTTATCTCAAAAATCTCGAAGTTGATTTTCTTAAAATCGATGGACAGTTTGTCCAGGAAATGACTTCCAATAAGGTCGACTTTGAAATGGTTCGTTCAATGAACTCGGTCGGAAAAGCACTTGGCATAAAAACAATCGCTGAATTTGTCGAATCAGAAGAGATCATGAACACCCTGGCTTCAATCAATGTTGACTATGCACAGGGTTATTTTATCGGCAAACCATCGCCGATGGCAGATCTACTGCAAGAAGACAAGCAGAGAAACGCGGCGTAAGCACTGGCGAACACCGGAATTTAGATATGCGATATTCAGGGCGACACAGACAGAGCAAATTAAAAGTTCGGCGTTCCGGCGTAACACGTACGAGACGTAGAAACTCAGATATCACAAAGGCTGCAACTCAACGACAACTGCACAGTGACGACACACTACAAATAGCTGTCGTGCCAGACGAGTCTGACAAAATCGATCAAAACAGTCTCTATACCATGGCAGCAAAAGGCGCTTCAACCTTTCTGCTACTCGTGATCGCTTTGAATTGGTATTTTTCAATACCATTTGAGTTTCAGCAAAAAAATAGTGCGCAGAGCTCGACGTCACTTGTCGCTTCAATATCTTCTGACAAAAACCAAAACGACAATGCTACAGAGGTGATACCTGAACCGGCAACAGAAGTAAAAGCGTCCACCGGATTGACTGTAGATCGACTGACAGCAAACAGCACTGCTGAAGCTGCGAATATCGAAGCATCGGATATTCCATTTTCAGGAATTACCAGCGACAGTCAATCAACAAATACAGCACCTGTGCAATTAGACAGCATTTCTGCCAGCAAGAGCCATTTTGTCAAGGCATACAGAGCAACGATTTTTTCCAGCCTCTCGACAGACGCTAAAGAGTCAAGTGTCGCACATGGCACTGAAGTAAATGTACTCGAGAGAGTAAATGACTGGGTGAAAGTCGAAATTATAGAAAGCGGCCTTATCGGATACATTCACATTAGCCATTTGAGTATTCAGTAATAGCGACTCAAACAGGATACAGATCTTTTACCAACGCAGGTAACTTTAAACGCAGTATCTTTCCCGAAGGTCCCTTTGGCAGCTCGTCAAGAAAATAGATTTTCTTCGGCACTTTAACCTTACCCACATTCGCCTCACAGAATGCTATCAGGTCGGCTTCGGCGCAGCTATGTCCATCACGAAGTGCAACGCAAGCAAGGACCTCTTGTCCGTAACTGTCATCATCCACACCAAATGCAGCAGCTTCGAGTATCGCCTCATGTTTGTAAAGTACATCGTCGATTTCACGTGGTGCGATATTCTCACCACCACGGATAATCAGTTCCTTTAATCTGCCGGTGATAAAAAGATAGCCTTCTTTGTCTTTGACACCCAAATCACCGGTTCTAAACCAGCCATCTACAAATGCCCCTTCTGTTGCCTGAGGATTTTTATAGTACTCAAGCAATACATTATCACCGCGGACCAGTAGCTCACCGACCGTTTCAGCCGCAAGCAGCTTGCCGTTTTCATCACCTATTTCTATTTCATTGCCAACCGGTTTTCCAACAGATCCGGGTTTGCGTACCTGCGGCGGCATAGGGTTTGACGACACTGTACCTGCAGTTTCTGTCAAACCAAGCGTTTCGATCATCGGTACGTAGAATGTTTCCTCCCATTGTTGCAGGACGATTGCGGGCAGAGGTGCTGATGCAGATCGAGCAAAACGAAACTGTTCTAACATTGGCTCATTGCCAAAATCGAAATCTTCGGTGTCGGCCCGATCGAGCAGATACTTGATAATGGTGGGAACAATACTGCTCCAGGTACATTGATACTCCGCCACCCACAACCAATAAAGCTTGACGCTGAATTGACGTGGCATCACGATCGAACCACCACTGACCAGAGGTGCTGAAACAGTTACCATCGCACCATTGATGTGATAAACCGGCAATACACACAGCACCCGGTCATCGCTTGTCAGCCCGTGACCAAGCATCACATTTTTACCACCACTGACTACCGCAAGTTGCGATAAAATTGCACCTTTAGGTAATCCGGTTGATCCTGAGGTGTACAACAATAAAGCCTGATCTTCTTCTGCAGGCACAGAGTCGCTATCTATTTCCGCACTACAATCCTGCAGCCAAAGCGGACCCTCCTGCTCATCAACTTCGATCATGCGAATAACACGATCAGACTTTTCAATTAAAGCTGACAGCATTGCGCTGAACTCTGGTGCAACAAAGACAACTTCTGCGTCGCAATGATCCAGCACATGTTGCATCTGTGTCTCACCGGCAACCGCATTAATCGGTACAATCACACGCCGGTTAGCCATGACTCCCAAAAAGAGTTGTGTCGTCCATTGACCATTGTTCAATAAAAAAGCAACTTTTGCCTGCGGCTCAATTTTCATGGCACAAAGATGCCTGCCAATAAGGTCAACCCTTTCCTTCAAGCTTGAAAAAGTTAACTCTACGGTGTCAGCTTGTTCATCAGCCGGTGTAAGCAGGAATACCTTATCGGGTGATACTGCTGCGTGATGATCAACATAGGCTCTTATTGTATTCACGATCTAATCACCGTACTTGGCGAGGAAAGCGCCAAACAACTCAGCTTCCGATGGTTTGTCTTCATCGGTCTCGGTCACCAGATGCGTAATATTAATAAAATGCTGGTAATTCAGATTCTCGGAGATGCTGTTACCACCCCAGGTGCCACAGCCCATACTCAGGGTAAAATTCAGTGCGTTGTTAAAGCTTCCGCCGTTGCCAAACGTATGCGCCTGATTGACCAGTACCCTGACAACATCCATTTCCTCTGCAAGCCGGCGCGCGTTATCAGGATTATCTGTATGAATACCACATGAGTGGCCACGGCCCTGTACATCCATGATGTCGTTTACCAGTCGTTGTGCATCAGCAAAGTTACCAGCGCGGTAAACTGTTAAAACCAGACTGAGCTTTTCATCGGCAAATGGCGAGGAGGCATCAAACTGCGGCTGCTCTGCAAGAAATATTTTGCACTTCTGTGCCTGCTCTGAAAAACCCAGACGACCCGCAAACACATCGGCATCTGTGGCAATCAATTTTCGATTGAGCTTGCCCTGCTGCCATAACTCTGACTCGATACGCGTTATCTCTTGCGGGTCACATCGATAAGCACCGGCCTTCTCAAGCGCAGTAATCGCCGCATCGTAAACATCATCCAGTATCACCAATGAGTTTTCTGATGAACAGGAGGTCGAGTTATCAAAGGTTTTCGACGCGGTGATTTTTTGTGCTGCATCTTCAAGGTCTGCGCTGCTATCAATGATTACTGCAACATTACCCGCCCCGACTCCAATCGCCGGTGTACCGCTGCTATAGGCGTTACGAACATTATTCTGTGAGCCTGTTGCAACGATTAAGTCAGCCCGGTTCATAAGAATTGTGGTCATACTGCGAGTCACCGGTGCAGGTAGTATCTGCACCAGATTGCCCGGCGCGCCGACCTTGATCAGCGCATCACGCATCAGATTGACGGTTGCCGAAGTGGTCGACCACCCGGCAGGCGACGGAGCAATGATAATGGCGTTGCCGCCTTTTATCGCCATCATGCTCTTGTTTACCGGCGTGGCAGCAGGATTGGTAGATGGAGTAATCGCCGCAACAACACCGACCGGCTTCGCGTAACGAACCATGCCATTGGATTCGTCTATCTTGCCAATCGTCTTTACACGCATTAAATCACGCAGGGTACCAAACGTTTTACGTGTGTTCTTGATTATCTTGCTTTCAACGCTACCTATGCCGGTATCTTTGACTGCCAGTTCGGCCATCGCTCTTGCATGCTCAGGCTTATACAAAGACCAGGCAACTGCCGTAACCATTTCATCAATTTGCTCCTGTGAGGCACCGGCAATTTCCTTCATTGCCGCAGCACCATTGCTCAGTAGCTCATCGATTATGATGGACTCCTTTTCATCAACATCGGCATGCAGGTCATTCATAGATTTCAGACACTTATAGATATTTGCGCAAACACCTGGAGATGCGAGAGTAGAATGACCACAAAAACAGGTCAAGCAACTCCGACCAGTTTGTCGTAATTAAGGCAAACTCGAGCATTTGGCTTACCGGCATCGACAACGCTGCTATTATTGCAGCTTCTACGGGGAGCCCGCTGTGAAAAACCAGTCAGACAGAATAATCATAGGCATCAGTGGTGCGTCGGGTGCTATGCTCGGCATCAGAGCCCTGCAGTTGCTGCAGCCAACTGCGCTGGAAGCTCATCTGGTGATTTCCAGGGCGGCAGCCCTTACCATTGGAAGTGAAACCGACTACAAGATTGATGAGATAAAAAATCTCGCCGATCAGGTATACCCGGCAACAGATATCAGTGCAGCTATTTCGTCAGGCTCCTTTAAAACCCGGGGCATGCTGATCGCACCGTGCTCAATTAAAACCATGGGTGAAATCAGCAGTGGCGTTACCTCAAATCTGCTAAGCCGTGCGGCAGATGTTGTGCTGAAAGAACGCAGAAGACTTGTTTTGATGCTGCGTGAAGCACCGCTGCATGCAGGACATTTGAAAAACGCACTGGCAGTGACAGAGATGGGAGCGATCATCTCTCCGCCTGTACCAGCGTTCTACACAAGACCGGATAATATCGATGAAATGATCACGCAAATCGTCGCAAGATCACTTGATCTCTTTGATATCGAATGCTCTGAGTTAAAAAGATGGGGAGAAGACATCGATCTCGGTGGAGAAACCGGCTCAAAATAATCACTTATCAACAATCAATAGAACGCATTCGGTGAGACTACAGCGCAAACAGATCCTTCGGGCTAAGCTCTGTTCTGTGCCCAAAGCCTTTGGAATTATCAATAAAATACAGCTGTTCAACAGTCAGCTCAAACCAGCCGACTTTGTTAAGAGCACTGCGGATTTCTTTTGGTGCTTCACTACCGATTATCGGGAATTTTTCTGCATAAGCACTGATCACAGCCGGGATGGCTTCATCTTCAATGCGTGACACAGTACCCTGCAACTGAATGCCTTTGATTTCAGCCCAGTCTTTGTAATCCTCTTGAATAGAGGCAGATACTTTTGGATTGAGGGCTATGTTCTTACAGTGTCTGGTGTGCGGTGCCGAGAGAAAAACAATCTGTGTATTAATCACACTGTAAAAAACAGGGGCGACCCAGGATTCATTTTCAACACAGGTCGAAAGACAGAGAACGCTGTGCTGCAAAAGATATTGATACGCGCTTTGCAGAGAGTCTTCCATGCAACAGGTTGTATTATAGAAATACGATGTAGAGAGTAAACCTGTTTCCAAACTCAATCATAGATTAAGCATGGAAACAGATAGTCATCTAACTTAATCAGGCATTACCCGATCAATGAAAAATTAAGAAGAGAGCGCTTCCAACAGCTCATCTTCAAGATCTCCACGAATGGTGAGCATCTCACCCAGTTTTGATAGATCATCTTTCAACGATTGCTGATCACTTTCAGAACCGTCAAAGTGTTCGTACTTATCATTAAACTCAACCATCACATCAGTGGTTTCACCAATGCTGGCATAGACACGTTGTGAGGCTTCCTGTACTACGCCGCGACGTTCTTTACCTTCGACAATTCGTTGATAGATAGTGAAGTGACCCATGGCGAGATAGTCAACCATGTGGTTAAGAAACTCCTGCAATGCAGCGGGTGCGATATCAGCAAGTTCACCTGAAGTTTGCTCGGGATTAGTTACCCCGGTCATACTACAAAAGGTACTCAGTGTGTTTTGTCTCTGCTCGCGCAGCGCTTTGATAGTTTCACCGAGGTCGCGTCTACGTTCCTGGGCTTTAGGTGCAGCTGTCATTTGTGCATAACTCCAACGGGGCTGGTTAATCGATTCACTGGCCAGACCAAATTCACAAACATTGTTGTGATACCCGGGTGCTGACCAATCGGCCGTGTAAGCAAAGCTTGCTTATAATTTTTATTGTCACAACAGTGTACATTGGAACAGCGTTACTGAATAGCACCGGACAATTTTTAATCGGCAAGATTTTCAATCACAAGTGACAGAAAATCGTCAGGATGAACATTCTCTTCACTGATCACAATACCACTTACAGATACCCCTGCTTCATGCACAGACTCTGCCGTTCCTGAAACCAGCGGATGCCATTCAGCAAGACCGCGGTTCTCTGCGATTCTTTTATACGCACAACTGTCCGGCAGCCAGTCGAACTCTTTAAGGTCATCAGATTTAAGCGTTATACACTCCGGGACGAGCTCTTTGCGGCGCCAATAATTTGTGCATCGACAAGTATTAACGTCAAGCAAACGGCACGCCACAGCTGTATACCTAACCAAATGTTCATGTTCGAATTGTACTTTGTGCAGACAACAACGCCCACAGCCATCGCACAATGACTCCCACTCTTCGTCAGTCATCTCTTGCAGAGACTTGGTTTCCCAGAAGGGTTTAGTTGATTGTGTCATTCAGAGATCCATAACCCGGCAAAGGCATGTTACCCGACCGGAGTTTATAACAGGATCACCTGACAAGCAGGACTATTGCTGATGGTAGCCGACGACCCGCTCGACCTCTGCCTTTGAACCCATAATAACAGGCACCCGCTGATGCAATGCATCCGGCTGGATATCCATAATACGTTGTCGGCCGGTGCTTGCCATACCACCCGCCTGCTCAACAATAAAACTCATCGGGTTAGCTTCGTACAACAGCCTGAGTTTACCAGCATCACCCTTGGCTGCCAGACGTGCATCCATCGGGTACATAAAAATTCCACCGCGGCACAACAGGCGATGTACGTCAGCCACCATAGAGGCAACCCACCGCATGTTGTAGTCCTTGCCGAGCGGCCCTTCAGTACCCGCCAGACATTCATCAATGTATCGCTTTACCGGTGCCTCCCAGTGGCGGCTATAAGATTGATTAATAGAGTACTCGTTGGTCTCGACAGGCAGCCTGATGTCCGGCATGGTGAGAAAGAAATCACCAGTGCCCGGATCAAGAGTAAAGCCGTTTACACCATTGCCTGTAGTTAATACAAGCATGGTAGACGTGCCATACAAACAGTACCCGGCACAAATCTGCTTTACGCCCGGTTGCAGGAAATCGCCATCAGTCGGTTTATCTATGTTGTCGGGGTATTCAAGGATCGAAAATATCGTACCCACAGAAACATTGATATCGATATTCGAACTACCGTCAAGCGGATCGAAAGTAATAAGGTAGTTGCCACGTGGATAAATATCCGGCACAGGAAGACTGTGGTCCATTTCCTCTGATGCCATTCCCGCCAGATAACCACACCATTGGGTTGATTCTATAAAAATCTCGTTGGATAGAATGTCGAGTTTTTTCTGCTGCTCACCCTGAACATTTTCACTTTCAGCTGAGCCGATGGCATGGCCGGCAAGCTCTCCCTGCCCTGTCAGAAACGCTATTCTTTTACAAGCCGACAAAACTTCAAGCAACAGTCCGGTGAGCTTCCCGCTTGCGAAAGGCCGACGCCTTTGCTCTTCCGAGATAAACTTGTAAAAGGAGGTATGATTTGACATATGCTATCCCGACTCTGCCAAGGCACCGAAGCGCGACGACCTGCACCGCTAATCTCTCACCTTCTGGCAAATTGTTAATTGAAAATGGCTCCTCACACCGGCTTCAGCCAGAAGAACCACCAGGAGTTTGCCTGGCAGACCATCCACCAACGCACAGACCCCGATCTAACAACTGCAACAAAAACTATTCCACTGAACCGGCACCAACACTCAATTCAGGCGCAACCCTCGCTCAAAGCTGAGGTATCCCTATTCCAGTTCAATCATTTCAAAATCACTTTTACTGGCCCCACAGTCCGGGCACGCCCAGTCTTCCGGCACATCAGGCCATCGGGTACCGGATGCCAGACCATGGTCCGGTGCCCCCTGTTTTTCGTCGTAAGTCCAGCCACAAACGACACACATATATTTTTTATAGTCCATTGATGCAATCCGGGTAAAATCTACTGCGTTACTAATCTGCCAGTGTAGCGGATGTCAATACAACAGTCTCACGGGTATTATATACACTGGAGTCAGCTCGACAGAATCCCGCTACTTTGAAAGCGCGCTGAAGCCTGTTAGCAGATTTAACCTGGCAACCTGACACTACTATGCAACATCATCACCGACGGAGCACCTCCCTTGTCTGCATCTGACACGCTTTTTAACGCTGCAAAGAAATACATACCCGGCGGAGTCAACTCTCCGGTAAGAGCTTTTAAAAGTGTCGGTGGCACACCGTTGTTTATCAGTCGTGCTGAGGGCGCATACCTCTACGACTGCGACAATAAACCGTACGTTGACTACATCGGCTCATGGGGTCCCATGGTCGCAGGCCACTCACATCCAAAGGTCATAGAGGCCGTCATACAGGCGGTAAAATCAGGCCTGAGCTATGGCGCGCCAACAGAAGCAGAAACAAACATGGCAAAGAAAATATGCCAGCTGATTCCATCGATGGACATGGTGCGAATGTGTAACTCCGGCACTGAAGCGACAATGAGCGCAATCCGCCTGGCGCGTGGCTTCACCGGCCGTGACAAGATAATCAAATTTGAAGGCTGTTATCACGGCCACTCGGACGGTTTACTGGTCAATGCCGGATCAGGCGCACTGACGCTTGGTGTTCCGAGCTCACCTGGTGTTCCGGCATCGTTTGCAGAGCATACACTTACAGCAACCTTTAATGATCAACAAAGCGTGAGCGATCTGTTCAAACAATACCAGGGTGAAATAGCATGTGTCATTGTAGAACCCGTAGCAGGCAACATGAACTGTATACCGCCGACAGATGGTTTTCTAAACTTTCTGCGATCCTGCTGTGACGAACATAATGCGGTACTGATTTTTGATGAAGTCATGACTGGCTTCAGGGTCGCCAAAGGTGGCGCACAGTCTTTGTATAACGTAACACCCGATATAACCACGCTGGGCAAAATCATCGGTGGTGGTATGCCAGTCGGTGCATTCGGTGGCCGGGAAGAGATTATGCATCATCTGGCACCGCTGGGCCCGGTGTATCAGGCAGGAACCCTGTCCGGTAATCCGGTTGCAATGGCGGCAGGACTTGCCACAATGGATATCATCAGCGAAGACGGCTTCTATGAAACACTGACTGAAAAAGCAAACAAACTTGTCAGTGGCGTAAAAGAATCCGCCGATAAAAACGGTATTGCACTGTGTACCAATCTGGTCGGTGGTATGTTTGGTTTATTCTTTACCGATAAACAACAAATTAACGGCTTTGATGATGTGATGGCCTGCGATGCAGAACGATTCAAATCTTTTTTTCATCATATGCTAAGTCGTGGTGTCTATCTCGCCCCTTCAGCTTTTGAAGCAGGCTTTATATCTACCGCGCATACAGATGCTGACATTGAAAAAACTATTGCGGCAACAAATGAATCTTTTGCGCAGCTTACATAAACCACTATGACAGCACCACTTCGAATAGCGATGTGGTCGGGGCCGCGCAACATCTCAACGGCAATGATGCGCGCCTGGGAAAACCGTGCTGACACGTTTGTCACAGATGAACCATTCTATGCACACTTTCTTGCCCACTCTACTGTAGAACACCCGGGACAAAAAGAGATTCTTGCCAGCCAGTCAACAGACTGGCAAGAGGTTGTGGAACAGTGTTTAACGTCAGAGATGCCGGGCTGTACAGTGCACTACCAGAAACATATGACACATCATGTGCCTTCACACATATCGCTACAGTGGCTAAGCAAACTTACCAACATTTTTCTGATTCGCGCACCTGATGCAGTTATCGCTTCCTATTCGAAGTCCCGACCTGACCTGACCGCTTCGGATCTCGGGTTTGTACAACAGGCACGTCTGTTTACAACAGTTAAAGAACAGCTCGATGCAACGCCACTGGTTATCGATTCTGTCAAACTACTTGAGCAGCCCCGCAAGGCAATGGAGCTTCTGTGTAAACATTGCGGCATCCCTTTTGACGAAGGCATGCTGCAATGGCCAGCAGGCAAGAGAGAATCAGACGGTGTCTGGGCACCGTACTGGTACAGTTCAGTTGAAGCATCCACCGGTTTTAGTGCACCGCGCAAACAACAATCTATTGCACTTGACCGGCTGCAACAAAAAATGGCTGATGAATGCCAGCCCTACTATGAAGCCCTCGCACAGCACTGCACCAGCTTCTAACCTGCATTATTCATGAGGCGACCTGTGGATTTAGCTCTTATGTCTTTA
Organism: uncultured Granulosicoccaceae bacterium; assembly: GCA_964550655.1. Lineage (GTDB taxonomy): Bacteria > Pseudomonadota > Gammaproteobacteria > Granulosicoccales > Granulosicoccaceae. The sequence continues at coordinate 130 of CAZKAQ010000052.1, read as the reverse complement.
TTTGCAGCACTTGCAGTGAATTTATGTTCAAACCTAAAAATAGCAGACTGTCTATTCGACGCCAAAGCCAATAGCGCGTCACATCTCACCCTATCCCCTTCGGCGCGTGGCGGGCCACGCTTCTCAGGCG
>CAZKAQ010000051.1:0-23644 GCA_964550655.1 uncultured Granulosicoccaceae bacterium | reverse complement strand
CGCTACGGAGACTCCATGTAAAAAAAGTGGATGGAACATTTGTGAGCGGCGCTGCCGCTTTCTCTGCTTTATGGTTAGAATTACCGCGCTTCAAAATGCTGGGGTTGTTTATTGGATTGCCATTTATGTCGAGCATCGCGGAATTCACGTACCGTCTGTTTTTGAAAATTAGACCTTCGATGCAGCGAGCATTTAAATAACAGAGATAGTAAGTCACGCAAGGACGACATCGCTCCACACGGGGAAATTACAAATAGGTGACTGGTACCATCAACCACCAACGGCTTCTACGACACAGTAAACGAACCACCACAAAGGCAGTTCCTAAATATTAATGCATCTATTTGGTCCCGCACATAGGAGCAGGCACAATCGCTACACTTTGGGTGCTGAAGAGAGCAGATGATACTGGCTCATCGCCATAACTTACGCTGACCTGGCCATTCGAAATTTCGGAACCTGATACACGAATATTGCCTAACTCACTTTTTGGTAACGTATCATCTACGTCTAACGTAAAGCTAACTGATGTATCAGGGGACAATTTCTTTATTCCAACTGACAACATTCGTTCTCCATCATTCACCTTGTTTTCTGCGAGCAAACGCACTTCGCCCTCTCGTACTTCAAATGGTTGGAATACTTCAACTCCGGCTCCGTTAGCAGTCGTATCAAATATGAGACGACCAACGCTACTAGTGAGATCAATTTCTACAATAATATTCTCAAAATCACATTCACCTGTGTTTTTGATAACAAATCGATCTTTGGGTGCACTTTCTACAAAGTTAACGACAATATCGGCTCGCGCAGGCCCCCACGAACATGGCAGCGATGACAAGCATCGGATATATGAATTTACTCATTTGTATTCCTCTAAAGTTTTATTCGAAATCATGGTGCTCAATCTAGGGATAAAATTCCTAAATATTGTGCAAACATTGAATTGCTTTTTAAAATAAATTCGTCTGTGGCTCGACTTTTCTAACCTGTCGTCTCTTGGTTTTTTTACGCGAACCGTGTGCTTTTAATACGGTTTCGCTAGCCTCTTTTCCTTCTGTGCTTTTTCTTATCGAAAAGACCTGATCTTTCATGGCCTTTGATGCCATTTGAAAATCAACAATTGGGGCGGGGTAATCACCAAGCGGCTCTGAATCATGATTAATAATATCTTCCACACTAAAATCAGCCAGCTCAGCAATCCACTTCTGTATGAATTGGCAATTCGGATCCTGATCCAAGATTTGTTTGGTTGGGTTGTACACTCGAATAGTATTGATGCCTACTACACCAGCCTGCATTTGAAGTTGAGAGAGATGGATGCCAGGCTCATAGTCTAGAAAAATGCGCGCTAGTGAGGGATGTATAGTGCGCCAGCTCAAATGAAGCGCATAAATAGCAAAGCTCACGACCATGGCCCGCATACGGAAGTTTATAAAACCAATTGCCTGCAGACATCGCATGCAAGCGTCAATCAACGGGAACCCTGTTTGACCATAAAACCAGGCACGTAGCTTAAAAGGGTCGTCAATGTACTGTAGATTTGCATAGGCGGGATTAATAGCAATGAATTCGGTTGCGGGCACTGACTCCAATCGTTGAATAAAGTGATCATGCCAGTGCAGCCTGGATGTAAATGCCCGCAAACTTTTACCCCATTGTTTGGCAGAGCTATGGTTTTGATCACGATGGTGTTGTTGCGCGCGGGCCGTGGCTTTAAATATTGTGCGCAAGCTTATAGTTCCCCAGGCAAGGTGCACGCTTAGCCGCGAGCCACGTTCAAACGCGGTGTTAGGTGACGATATACCACCAGAATACCCTTCACCACGCTCATATAAAAACGATCGCAGATCAGCACGTGCCTGCGTTTCTGTTACTGTCTGTAGCTGATCAAATTGTACAAGCGATACACTGCTCGGGTCATAAAAACAGGTGTGATCCGGAATAGCCTGATTCTCACACACCATTCGAATATCGTTCGGAATAGAAACGCAGTCCGGTGCGGGCAAGACGGGAGGATCAATTAGCCTTTGCTTAACAACAGTCTGACGCACATCTCGATCTTGCATACGCCGGATGACGCCTGTTTGAGGAAACTCAATCCATGATATTTGCTTGGTGTGACACCAGTGCGCTAGTGATTTGTCGCGCTGGTAAGTCCAGTCGTTACCCGTTTCTTCATGACTGTAAATTGCATCGAAAAGAGTTTGTTCATATAAGCTCGACAGAATATCCTCTACGGTGCCACACTCGATGTAAATATCACTTTTAATCGCTCTCAGGCGCTCACGCAGATTACCAAGCGCTTGATGCCAGGCATACACATGCATTGCCGAATAGTCTGACTGAGCAATTAAATCTGGTTCGAAAACAAACACCGGAATTACAGCCGAGTATGAATTGAGCGCAGCGGTCAGCGCTTCATTGTCGTGTAAACGAAAATCGCGTTTTACCCACCATACAGCCGTATTGTTACCGCGGCTGGTTACCTTTGCTTTATTCTGCAAATCATCACTCATTATCCTTTCCATCTCACACATTAGACCACTCAGTGTGACGCTGATGTGCGCGAGCGTTTCTGTTGCTGTTTACGACAACGCTCGCTGCAGTACACTATCTGTGGCCATAAGCCTCGTTGCTGCCATTTTTTGCGATTATGGAACGATCTTTCGCAAACAGGGCACGTCTTCACTTGAGTTTTTAGCTTGTCGCTCATTGGTTAAAAATACTTGATGACTTGCGTGTGTGTTTCCAAAAATTTGAAAAACTCTTAATGGGCCCTGTCGGATTTTCGTAGCACCAGTCCCTCGTGTCGCGCTCGCCAGGCCAATGAGCAGTTGCTGGATACTCCCGGGTCAATAATTTCATATGCTCGACACCCGCGGGAAACAACTGATCCCGACTGCCCACAAAGATACCGAGCCCATCAATAGCATCTGCCCAGTGTTTGATAAATTGCCATCGTAATGGACTGAGTGCGAATTCGCGGTGCGTGTCAGGATCAATCCACAGGATTCGCGTACCTTTTTGTGTTCTCTGCCATTGGGGGTCAAGATTCCAAATAGAGTACAGAAACACTGGCTCATCACTCTGACGCAGAGGGTCGACAGTGCTCTGCGGGAACTCATTGGATAACGTTATATCAGTGCAAGCCTCCAGCACAGAGGGTACGGCACAATTGGCGAGCACTTCGTAACTCGTGTCGAGAAAAGTACCGTATTGCTCTTTACCACTAAAGCGATTGAGGTTTTCCTGATTGGCAATGTATTTTCGGTGACTGAACGTGCCAGCTACCCATTGCCAGCTCAAAGTGTTACTGGCCAAATCACCGTCAAGCAGATGATAATACAACCAACGAGCGGGCTGGTACCAATGAGTACGGCTTGTGTTGCAGCATAGTGCAGCTACCCACATGCGGGCGTGATTGTGCATGTAGCCGGTATTTTTAAGCGCTACCAGGCACTCATCTATTGTCTCGATGCCAGTACAAGCTTCTGCAATTGCCACAGGTAGCTGGTCGCTGCACACCGGTTCTTGCGTACGCTGTATATCGCCGAATATATCACTACCATTGACTTGCCAAACCCGATGGAAATACTCGCGCCAGGCTAATTCTGTGAGAAATTTTTCGGCATCACCGCTGTTGTATTTTTCGAGTACCACGTTCGCTACTCTCTCGGTACTAATAATGCCGTGAGTAATAAACGGGCTCAGATAAGTTACTGACCCTTGTAGATAATTTCGGGTACCCGCGTATACCACCGGGTCAATTTCGGCGATTCGTTCATACAGAGTTTTATGATCGACAAGAAAATTAGGTAACATAATAATATGAAATATTCACACTATATTTTGACATCATGATCGGATGAAAGCACTTCTAATTTTTCCCCATCAGTTGTTTGAACAACATCCGGGTTTCGCATCAAAGCCCGATCTGGTTGTACTCTCTGAAGATCCGCTGTTCTTTGCAGATAAGCTCTGTACAGTAAATTTTCATCGACAAAAACTGATGCTTCATCGCGCCAGCATGCAACACTTCGCAGACGACTTGAGATCTCAAGGCCACCCGGTGCAATATTTCGAGGCAGCGGACAATAATTCCAACTTGAGCTCTGTGGTGAATTCTCTTGCCGAAAAAGGGGTAACCCATGTTTCAGCGTCTGATGTTGCAGATTACGCGCTAGCACGACGACTAACGTTAGCCTGTACTGAATCAAACATCAGTTTGATTTGGTTGAGTTCTCCAGGTTTTATCAATACAACTGATGAAAACAGCACATACAGAGGAGGGAAAAAACGATGGTTTATGGCAGATTTTTACAAATGGCAGCGCCAGAGATTAGATATTTTAATTGATGGTGATAACAAACCTGTCGGAGGTAAGTGGAGCTTCGATGAAGAAAATCGGAAGAAACTACCAAAAAAGAAACTGGGGGAGATTCCGATGCTCTCTTTCGCTCCACAAGGGGTGTATTCAAAAAAGGCGAAGCAATACGTAACCGAACACTTCCCACAAGCACTGGGCAACAACACAGATTTGCTTTATCCAGTAACGCATTCTGATGCACAGGAATGGCTACATGTGTTTCTACACTCCAGGTTTGCCGAATTCGGCCCCTACGAAGATGCCATCGTTGAGGACGAAAACTGGCTGTATCACAGTGTTTTAACACCGATGCTCAATACCGGTTTGCTAACCCCCTCGCAAGTGATAAAACAAGCACTGGAGTACTCCACTGAATTTAACCCACCATTGGCAAGCGTCGAAGGATTTATTCGACAGGTGATTGGTTGGCGAGAGTTTATGCGGGCTACCTATGTTGACCTAAGTGTACCAATGAGAACCACCAATCATTGGCAACATCACCACAAAATGCCAGATGAATTTTATTCTGGCGCAACTGGTATCTTGCCAGTAGACAATGTCATAAAGCGGGTATTGGATACCGGGTATTGCCATCATATAGAACGCCTGATGGTGTTGGGTGGGTTTATGTTTCTATGTGAAATTGATCCCGACGACATTTATCGTTGGTTCATGGAATTATTTGTCGATAGTTATGACTGGGTAATGGTGCCAAACGCTTATGCAATGAGCCAAAATGCCGATGGAGGATTTATCACTACCAAACCTTATTTCTCTGGTTCCAACTACATACGCAAAATGAGCCACTATCCAAAAGGAGAATGGTGCGATATATGGGACGCTCTATATTGGCGATGGATTTTTAAACAGGCAGACCATTTAGGCAAGAACCCGCGATGGGCTATGATGGTTCGAACGGCTCAACGTATGAATGAGGAACGTAAAGAGTTTTTACTATCCACTGCCGATAATTACCTGCGTCAGTTGCATAATTTATAGTTACTTCTGGAAAACCCGATTCGTTTTTCACATCAAGTTCATGACAACCGCTAACGCCTGTTTATAAGAAGGCCAATTGAAAACAGACGAGTGAAAACATTTTTAATAGTTTTGCGGTCAAGATCACTCTGAAGTTTTTATGATCTCTAAAAGGTTCTATCAAAAGCTCCGCTAACTGCATTGTTGAATGCAGTGAGTGATCACTCGAGTTTGCCAGGTTACTTGGTGTTCATCCACTGATGTGAACAACGAATCACATCGCGTTGATACTTTGGTCACCTCAGGTCGCTTGATGAATTTTATTCAAAAAACCTGTGATTCATCGATTGCTTGCATTAGGGAAGCGCGAACCACAATTTCCACCGAAAGGGGAACAACCGATGGACACCAGTTTTTTATACAGCCTTTCTGCAGAGACGCTTGCGCGAATACAGTTCGCATTCACGGTGTCATTTCATATTATCTTTCCGGCTTTCTCTATTGGCCTGGCAAGCTACCTTGCCGTCTTGAATGGACTATGGCTCGTTAAGAAGGAGCAGCAATATCTAAGGCTATTCGAATACTGGAAAAAAATATTCGCGATTGCGTTTGGTATGGGAGTGGTTTCCGGCATAGTAATGTCCTATCAATTTGGTACCAACTGGAGTGTTTTCGCTGACAAAACCGGTCCGGTGCTGGGACCGCTCATGGCCTATGAAATATTGTCTGCGTTCTTTTTGGAAGCGGGCTTTCTCGGCATAATGTTATTCGGTCGCCATCGGGTTGGGCCAGGGCTGCATATGTTCGCAACAGCAATGGTAGCCTTCGGTACCTTGATGTCAGCGACCTGGATCTTGTCGGTCAATTCATGGATGCAAACCCCCGCGGGTTACTCGATCAACGAGGCCGGACAGTTTGTACCAGAGAACTGGTGGGCTATCGTCCTGAACCCCTCTTTTCCGTACCGACTGCTGCACATGAGCCTTGCTGCTTTTTTAACGGTTGCCTTTGTCGTTGGAGGTGTAGGTGCATGGCATATGTTGCGCGGGCACACAGGGCAAGCCACCAAAACCATGTTCTCAATGGCGATGTGGATGGCTGCAATCGTCACCCCTCTACAAATCATTGCAGGAGACCTGCATGGCTTAAACACACTGGAACATCAACCGGCTAAAATCATGGCCATGGAGGGACACTACGACAGTTATCCGGAAGGCGCCCCACTCTATCTTTTCGGCATACCCAACCCCGACGAAAAGAGAATTGACTACGGCATAAAAATACCCAAGGTATCGAGTTTAATTTTAAAGCATGATCTCAACGCACCCATGGCGGGTCTTGATACGATACCGGATGAGAATGAACCTCCTGTCACCATCGTATTTTGGAGTTTTCGGGTAATGGTCGGTATCGGCTTTGCGATGTTAGGGGTTGGACTCTGGAGCCTGTGGGCACGTTATAAAGCGAACCTGTACGACAACAGATGGCTACACCGAACCACTGTGTTACTCGCACCCACTGGCTTTATCGCGGTATTGGCGGGCTGGATCACTACCGAAGTCGGTCGTCAGCCGTTCACGGTGTATGGCGTGTTGCGGACCTCAGATTCACTCGCACCGATTGCTGCACCTGCGGTGGCCACATCACTGCTGGCCTTTATCGTGGTGTATTTTTTTGTATTCGGCGCCGGCGTACTCTACATACTTCGTCTGATGAGTAAGCCACCATCTTTGCAACAAGAAGCGCTAAGACAGGGACCGATTCGTACTGCAGGATCTATACATGCTGCAAAGATCTCTGCACTACCTTCTGGGGTTGAAGGGGGGCGTGCATGACTATCGATCTACCTTTCATCTGGGCAATGATCATCGCTTTTGTGGTGCTGATGTATGTGGTACTCGACGGTTTTGATCTCGGTGTCGGGATCCTGTTTCCACTGGCAGGAAGCAGTGAAAACAAAGACGTCATGATGAACTCGGTCGCACCGGTATGGGACGGCAACGAGACTTGGCTCGTGATGGGCGGGGGTGGGCTGTTTGCGGTTTTTCCTCTGGCCTACGCCACGCTGTTGCCTGCCTTGTACATGCCACTGATGATCATGTTACTTGCGTTGGTGTTTCGCGGTGTCGCGTTTGAGTATCGATGGCGTGCCAGGCGTTTTAAGTTTGTCTGGGATCTCTCGTTTTTTGCAGGCTCTATCACTGCCGCCTTGATGCAAGGTATTGCACTGGGGGCGATGGTACAGGGGATAGAAGTTGAGAATCGAGCTTACGCCGGTGGCTGGTGGGATTGGTTATCTGCTTTTTCAGTGATGACAGGAGTTGCTGTCGTCACCGGGTACACCCTGCTGGGAGCCACCTGGCTCGTGATGAAAACCACGGGTGAGTTACAGGAAAAGATGCGCAGAGTATCTTTTCTATCAGCTACTGTGACGTTGTGTTTTATCAGCGCGGCGAGTGCGATTACACCGTTTATGAATCCTGTCTATTTTGAGCGTTGGTTTAAAGTGCCCACTATCTACTTTAGTTTAATCGTGCCTGCGCTCCTTCTCTATATGGCGTCCAGTCTATACCGTGGATTAAAACACAAAAGCGACTACTCACCTTTCTTCTCAGCACTTGCCATCTTTGTGTTGAGTTTTATTGGCATAATAATCAGCTTCTACCCCTACATAGTGCCCCCGTCTTTGACAATACAGGAGGCAGCGGCACCCGCCAAAAGTTTGTTGTTTACGCTATACGGGACGGTTGCGCTGATACCACTTATTCTAGGGTACACAGCACTTGCCTATTGGGTTTTTAGAGGAAAAATTGATCCTGCAGAGGGCTACCATTGAGCATTTGGCAACACTCTAGTGTGAAACGAATCGGCTGGTTTATTGTGATCTGGGTTATCAGCGTTCTGGCGCTGACAGCGGTAGCCTACGTGATCAAATTGATGATCCTGTAGCGGCTCGCGGTGAGCAGTGTAGTGCTCTACACTCACAACGGGTAACAAAAACTATCGTATAGGCTGCGTACTGATACGGCGCTTTCATAATATAAATTGGACCACTGAAGACGCGCTATGACTGAACCAAGCGATGTGGATATTTCCAGAATCATCGAGATGGCCTGGGAGGATCGTACTCCGTTCGAAGCTATTGAACAGCTCTATGGGTTGGACGAAAAGCACGTTATCGCATTAATGCGTAACCAATTGAAGCCCAATAGCTTCAAGCTTTGGCGTAACCGAGTGGCAGGCCGAAAAACCAAGCACCAAAAGCTACGCCATCCAGACATCAGTCGTGGTTACTGCCCAACACAGTACAAACGCAAATAAAACGGCGCTGTGATTGTCACCGAGTAATCCGTTGGATAGAAGCTTGAAAAGTCCTGACGGACACCGCTGTACTACAGGTTAGTGGAGATTGATGCTATTCATACAACAAGACAATTGGGAGAAGTGCAATGAGTTTTGAGAATATTGTAGAGAAAGCGAATGCGGATATAGAGCAGTACGGCTGGTCGACGATGTACGTCGATGCTAATCGCGAGCGTGGTATGGAGTCGTTTTCTTACACAATTGGTTTAGAAGAGACTTATGATCATCCTGAAGTTATCGTCTTTGGACTCCCCGCGGAATCAGCCCACAATATACTGAGCGCTATCGCACACGCCATCAAAGAGGGAGAGTCAATGCCCTTGCATACACCGGTAGAGAATATTCTCGGCGGTGACTTCAATGTGATCTTCAAGCCACTAGCCTCCGAAGCGTATGCTGATTACCTGAGCGTTGCAATAAGTAGCTACCGCTCTGCAGAATTCCGCACACAAATCATGTTTTGGCCAGATAAAGAGGGTTACTTACCCACAGAGGATAGTTACAGCATTCAAGGGCAACTCACTGCACTAAAACTTATTTCTACATCTGAGAAATTGGATGTGTTATGCCTTAGAGATGGCAAAAAAATGCACTAGGCAGCGTATTTTCTAAAAAATCGAATCCACAGCCTCACAGCTCAAAAATAAGCCACATTCCACAATAGCTGAAACCCTGGTGCCTTCATCAGCCGTGTGCTTTTCAGAAAGCAGACGGTCAGTCACGTTTGACGTATGGCTGGAATTGGCCGACAGCTGCCGGCCTGATAGATTACTTTACGCCAATTAATCCCCGAATCTTCGACGATTAGTTGCTATCTTTATTGTCGCCCTGCAGTAAGTCAATAGCTGTTGCGTTTTGTGAAGTTTATTTGCAGGCTGCAAGCCACTACAAGCCCGCCTGACGTTGCGCATCAGTCAGGGAATTCCACCACTCTGCATACGGTGTATCTGAAGGGTGATGGCCGCTGTAGTCCGGTTGTTCGTCATCCCACCACACAGGGCCTGCTTCACCCAGCTCTGTTTTAGCCTGCAGCGTTGCTGCTTTGTCTTTACTCATTCTCGCCTGCATCAGTTTTTTAACGGCTTTACGGCGAGTGGAACCATCCAGTGTCGGATCGGTGCAGCGCTTAAGTACACCCTTGGCTACCAGGTAGCGTCCGTCTGTGGTGTGTGGTCGATCTTTTCGAGCCATAGTGACTAGTCCATTGGTCAGTATGTGTGGTTACTCAACGGCGTTAAAATCTATGTGGATACGGTTGCCGTCCGGGTCCCACAGGTTGTATTGGATAAGTGCCTCTGATGTTAGTTCATTACGTCTGAATCGTACTTCGAGTTGATTGAGGGTGTCTTCAAATGATGCAGCTCCAGTTGCTTTGAAGGCAAAATGTTCAAGTTTTAATTTTGACTCTGAGCCAATATAGTTGTCTTGTTCTACACCCACCAGATGTACTGCGGGTATTTCACCGGCATACATCCATGCACCCGGGAACGGGAAATCCGGCCGGTAACCTTGTTTCATTCCAAGTACGCGTGTGTACCATGAGATCATAACCTCCAGTTGGTTGGTGCGTACATTGACATGATCGAGCCTGCCTATTTGCATCAGGATTCCGTGAAAATAAAACCAGGCTGATATTTTATCAGTCCAGCCCGGACTATTCATGAAATGGCGAGCATATCGCGCAGAGATTTGGTTTCGCAGTTAATTTTATTCTTGCATCAATACTTACTGATATTTGCAAAAGAAAAAATTTGTTCGGGGCGCGTAGCTGTGGAATCAAAGATCAAGTGAGATGCCGTCGATTTCGTGGATAGTCCGGGCTAAGCGTGGTTGTGTCGGGGGATTAGTTTTTGATAGTGATGTCGGCAGTGATTGAATTTTCTAATACAAATCTGGCATTCGGTAAGTCATTGTAGTTTATGCGCTTTTGTGCCTGTTCCTGAGTGTGTTTATGATCGCGCCAGCGTTGGATTAAACGTTTTTCAAGAGTCTTGATCGATGTGCTAATACTTATTGTGTAGTCAAAAATCGCGTGTAGTTTATTCCAGGGTTCTGTTTTGCAGAGCAGATAGTTGCCTTCTACCAGAATAATGTGATCGCCCGGATGCACCAGTTTGGCGCAGTTGCGAGCGAGGTCATTTTCTCTGTCGAATACGGGAACAGCTAAAGGTTCAGTTTGATTTTTTAAATTATTTAGCAATAAATACAGGCTGGTGACGTCGAACGTCTCTGGTGATCCTTTCCGATCAAACAAATCCCGTTCTTTAAGAATAGCGTTGTCAAAATGGAAACCATCCATTGCAACAACGGAGACTGTTGTTCTTCTACCAAGATATTCCTCCAGCGCATCACATAGGGTTGTTTTACCTGATCCCGGTGGACCCGAGACTGCAATAAAATACCGTTTGTTACCAGATGCTTGATGCAGAATAGAATCTGCCCGTTCTTCCGGTGTCACCTTGGTTGCTCGCCTGACTGTGGTCTGTTTATGGTTATTCTCCCTGAAGTTCTCGTTGCAAGTCCGGCCGAAGGTACGGCTATGGTTCGGTTGTCGGGTTTGCCAATATCGGTAGTGGATTTATGAAACCATCGGTACTAATTGCTGTCAACCGGAAATCTTGATGAGTCAGTTATGGTTGAGCCTGCAGCTGAAGGCTAACGGGTAAATAGGAACAGGAAGGCTCTTACAGGGACTGACCGGACTTCATTATTATTGCTTGTAGTATGACTCTGCGACTGGGTGATCGTGTATTATGCTGGCTTAACCAGTTTTTTATTGTGTAAAGCCTTAATTGCATTTTTTACTGATGGTGATCAATGTCGGAGTCTGCTAATAGAGTCGTGATCAAAAAGGCCTGCGCTGGCGACGTTACAGCTATCAGGCAGTGTGCGGTTGAAGCCTATTCAAAATACATTGAAAGAATCGGTAAGCCACCTGCACCAATGGTTGCAGAATTTGAAGCGCTTGTGAGTGTAGGGCAGGTTGTGGTTGCTTGCTATGAGGAACGGTTGGTCGGCTACGTTGTTTATTATCAGATTCGCGATATCATGCATCTGGAAAACGTTGCTGTGTATCCGGCTTTCAGTGGCATGGGCATTGGTAAGTTGCTCATTCGTTATGTGGAAGATGAAGCAAGGAATCTGGGTCTTGTTGCGGTCGAGCTTTATACCAATGAAGCCATGACCGAGAATTTATCCTTGTACCCGGCGCTTGGCTATGAAGAGTACGATCGTCGTCGCGAGGCAGGATTTAATCGAGTATATTATCGGCTGCAGGTTGTAAGCGCTGGTTGACATTCGCTGATTGACGTTAAAGGCACGGCCTGCGACTAAAACTTTACAGGTTTTATCAGGCGCTATTGTAATAGTCATTTATGGCGGTATAGTGGTAACGGGTAGTAAGCAGTAGTAGTTTATGGATGTAGTAAAGAGTAGTAACGAAATATTCAATTCTCTGGTCACTGATGGTTTGCTCAGCGCAGACCAACTTCAGATAGGCCTCACGGAATCCAGGCGAAGCAACCAGCCAATCGATAAAACATTGCTGAAGCTTGGCTTTATCACTGAAACCTTATTGAACAAAGCGATTCTTAGCCGTGAATCGGACGACGGTCGGCAGGTTCAGGGTGTATCCCTTGATGGTGTCATACCTGATCCGCAAGCGTTGTCTTTGGTTTCTGCCGAGCTGGCGCGGCGGTTCACCATAATCCCGGTATCGTTTAAAAATCAGGTGTTGGTGATTGCCACTACCGATTTAAATAACCTGCCGTTGCAGGATCGCCTGAAAGCGCTGCTGGATGCTGACGTGCAATTGCAACTCGCGTTGGCGAATGAACGTGAAATTATCGAAGCAATTGATCGATTCTATGGTTTTGAACTTTCAATTGACGGCATTCTGCATGAGATAGAAACGGGTGAAATCTCCAATGATATGGCAAGTGTCGGGGATGATTACCATCAGCCGGTAGTACGCTTGGTTGATTCCATTCTGACTGATGCCGTTAAGAATAATGCTTCCGATATTCACTTTGAACCGGAGGCCGGATTTGTTCGAATACGATACCGGGTTGATGGCGTTATGCTGCAGATTCGCAGTTTTCATATTGATTACTGGTCTGCGATTGTAGTGCGCATCAAAGTTATGTCCAGGCTCAATATCGCAGAGAGTCGTGCGCCACAGGATGGTCAGCTCTCCAAGCGAATCTCCGGTGGTGATATAGAGTTTCGTGTCTCCTGTATGCCTACTGTACACGGTGAGAATGTGGTACTGAGGGTACTCGACAGGCAAAAAGGCATAGTACCTATTGATCAACTTGGCCTGCGGTCTGACACACTGCGTAAACTGCAGGTATCGATGGACCGGCCGGAGGGCTTAATACTGATAACCGGCCCTACCGGTAGCGGCAAGACAACCACACTTTACTCAATGCTTAATCACAAGAGTGATGAGACCATCAACATCATGACCCTGGAAGATCCGGTTGAGTACCCGATGCCGATGCTCAGACAAACCAGCGTTAACGAACAAGTCAAACTCAACTTCACCACAGGGATAAAATCCATCCTGCGTCAGGATCCGGACGTTATTCTGGTCGGCGAAATACGCGATGGAGAGGCTGCTGACATGGTCTTTCGTGCATCGATGACCGGGCATCAGGTGTATTCCACACTGCACGCAAATTCTTCAGTAGGTGCGATTGAACGACTGAAAGATCTGGGTGTGAGTCCCGCTGTTCTCGGTGAGAATGTCATTGCCATTGTTGGTCAAAGACTGGTCAGGAGGCTCTGCGCACATTGTCGGGTCGTAGATTTTACTGAGTCGTCGGGTGATAAGCCAATTTACAAGGCTGTCGGTTGTAAGTCATGCGGCTGGCAGGGTTATAACGGCAGAATAGTGGTGCTTGAGGTGCTTCGCTTTACACCCCAATTAACTGCTTTGATCGTATCGGGTGCCAGCGTTAGTGATGTAATCGAATGTGCACGGCATGATCAGTTTCAAACTATTGCAGACGAGGCGCTACACCTGGTCAGAAGTGGTATTACCTCTATGAAAGAGGTATCGCGCGTCATAGATTTTACCAATTTGGAAGTATGCTTAAGTTAGCATGCAGCGTTTGAGTGGTTGCACCACACATTGCCAAACAGATCTTTACATCAAAGCCGCTTCAACTGAAGCGGCTTTTTGAAGTTCGGAATCATAAACTCCGTTCAGAATGGTAACTTTATAAGGTATTCTTTTAAGTATCACACATCGACCTGATTCCATCCGTCGACCTCACGCTGGTGCTCGTAGGCGAGGTTCCATAGTGGGACTTGTTCTCCCCAAAAGAACTCATCCCAGAAAGATAAATTATCGATATCATCTTCTAATCTTTCTACTTCCCGCTCGTGGCTGGCTATCTGAGTCTCTTTGATTAAGGTTCTTTGATCCCTATCGAGATCCTGCCAAAGCTCCTGTCCCGTCGGGCCATCGGTGGTTTGTATGGTTTCCCTGTTAATAATGCCTGCGCCGTCGGCTTCAAGCTCTCTTATAACCCCATCAGTCCATGCTGACCAGAACCTGAATTCGCCTTCCTTTGCATTTCCCAGAAATCCCAGAAGAGGAATGCCTTCTGCGGCTTGAATATCTTCGACTGATACACCACGGGTGTAAAACGTAACAGAACCATTAGCATTTTCTTCAAAGCCCCATTCACGGGTTCCGTGTAACAGGTGTTCCTGGTTGTTGTATTCAATAGTTTGTACGGAGAAACTATTGTCATCCATATGACTGATAATTACCGGTGCGTTAAACGGCGATTCCGATCCCGGTATTTTCGACTCTGTAAAAGGTATACGCGGACCATCTTTTACGTCGATATCAATTATCTGGCCCACTTCAGGGGCAGTTCCCTGGTTTTTAAAATCACCAAGATCCTGAAATTCACCACCCAGTGTCTGATCCATATCTGCTGCCATGCGTGCAAGTAATTCCCGAGGATCTACTCCCTCTGGTAAAACAGCTGTTACTGAATATTCATCAATGGTGGTGTTCTTCCCTGAGACAACCGGATCAAAGACAGACTGTATAACGATGTGATTGTCATCGCCATTAAATTCATTGGCACTTTGCTCGGCCTGTGCCAGGTCCAGGTCTGTGCCGCGAGTAAAATGATTGTCGTAGTTACCGGTTGCGAGTAGGTCCGCTGCATCGACTGGTTGTGATACCGGAAGAGTCTGCCTTAGCTCGTCGGCCCTGCGGATCGCCGGTGGACAGCTAACTGCCTATGAGTGTGATAGTGCAGTACAAACCTTTGATAGCTTTGCATTACGATTCTTTTACACTCCTCCTGGTGGTGGTGTTCTTATAGTTGCACTGTTGGATTATAATGAAAATGTTAGCAGATTTGTGTTAGGTGACGATTCAGTCTTCCGGGCGGATTTTGGAATAAGCTACATGGTTACATCTGACCTTTCCACAAACACTGCAACTACAGAACTCGATATGGCCGGCTATAGTCACACGACGCTCCCATTACCTGAAGATCCTGCAGACTTTAGAAGCAACTACAACGAAGATGTAGCAATCGTGAATGCAACGATTATGGCTATTAATGGCATACTCACCGGGTTTTATCCAGAGCGATGAATAGTTCGTGCTACATTGATTGGATCCTCTTTGACTATCCCACAGGCATCACAATAGCGGTATGACAAAAGTACTGGAAGTCACGCCATTGGGCGGACGGGACCGGTTGGTGGCAGTTGAGCATCAGAACAAAGAAATGCTTATCGGTGTATCGAGTGGTGGTATTCAGTTGCTACATATTAGGGATAAAAAAGAGAGTTCAAGCTGATCAACAGATGCGCAGATAAAGAATCAACGGGAATTAAATCTGCGTGGCATGATCAGTCTGTAAAAGCGACCGGCTATACAAGTCGTTTGGTTAGGAACAGAATCACATTCATGACAGAGGCTTTCCGTGTGATGTATTTCACAAATTATGCGGATTTCGTTAGTTAGGCTTTTCGCCTGAGCAGTATGGATGTAAGTAGTAATGCAGTACTTCAAATATAAAGCGATTGATGGCGCGGGCCACGTGCAGCGCGGTAGTATTTCTGCCCTGAATCAGGCCGATGCAGACAGCAGACTCACTGCGCGCGGGCTGGAATTAGTCTTTTGCAAGCCGTGTGGCGCAATCAGTTTTATCAAAGCCTCTTCGGTCAGTCGCAAGCAGCTCATTGATTTTACTTTCCACCTGCAACAGATGGTCGAGGCAGGTGTGCCGCTTATCGAATCACTTAAAGAGTATCGTGATTCTGCTGATCACAGGCAGATCAGAAACTCTATTGGAGAAATTGTAGATCTGATCGAGTCCGGCAGTAGTTTGTCGAATGCCTGTGCGACGCAACCATCGGTTTTCAAACCGATGTTTACCAGTATGCTGGAAGCTGGTGAGCAGAGTGGCAGGCTCGCGGAAGTTCTGGCCGATCTCTTATCGCTGCTTAAGTGGCAGGATGAAACACTTTCAAGTCTTCGAAAAGTGCTTATTTATCCGGCTTTTGTTTGTATTGTTTTGTGTGTGGTTATTGGCTTTGTGATGGCATGGCTTGTTCCGAGCCTGACTTCATTTATTGCTGCGGCAGGCGCCGAACTTCCCTGGCATACGCTGTGGCTGATTGCGCTATCGAACAGTATTGTCAGTTATTGGTTTGTTATGATGCTGTTGCTGGTGGCGGGCGTGTTGTTATTGGTTGCTGTATTACGCAGCAGCCCGACAGCAGCGTATCACTGGCACCGTGTGCTGCTTCATTTGCCACTTATTGGTCAGATCCTCTATAAAATAAAACTTGCCAGATTTTGCAGATGTGCGGCACTGATGTATGCATCGGGTATTAACCTTATTGATACTCTAAGGCATGGTGAAGCACTGGTAGACAATCTCTGGTTGTCAGGTGCTTTGAGCAGGGTTCGTGAGCGGGTTATTGCCGGCGATGGCGTTGCTGACGCGTTCCGCGAGCAGTCTGAGTTGCCGGTTTTACTCAGCAGGTTAATGCGTGTGGGTGAAAGTACCGGGGGTCTGGATCGATCCTTTCTTCAAACCAGCTACTTTTATGATCGCGACTCACGCGAAGCCATTGAACGGCTGGAACAGACAATCGGTCCGGTGCTTATCATTATGGTCGGAAGCATAATGATGTGGGTAGTACTGTCGGTCATTGGTCCCATCTATGACCTGGTTTTCAGCCTGCAGGAATCAGCCTGATGAAAAAGTGCATAGTGTTTCTGCAACCAAATCGTATCACTTGTTATTGTAAAAGTGCTGCCGGCTATCTTATTGATCAGGAGTGGACCATTGCAGCGGATGAGCTGCCTTCTGATTTCTCTGATTATCTTGCAGGCAACCGGTACGCGGAATTTACACTGTTACTTGATCTGCCGGAAGAAGAATGTCATCTGCAGGATCTCAAGGCGACCGGCTTTCGGGATCGTCGGCATATTATCGAAAGATTGAAAAGCCGGCGCTTTGAAAATTCTCTCCTGACAAATTCGACTATTGCAAGGTTTCGTCAGAATGTAACTCTGCTGTTGACCGTTATCGATAACAACACGCTTTGTGAAAGCCTGATAAAAACTCTGAGTACAGCCGGGATCTGCCTGAAGGCCATTCATTCCGCTACAACATTGACGCCAATTCTGGCAAAGCGGGTTGCGGCCAGAAAAGGTGCACAGTTATTTATTTTTCCATTTCTTGGCTGCTACAGGTTGGTGGCGTGTATGGATTCTTCGGTTTTGTTTACAAGAAGAATACCTTTGCAGTGTGAGAGCAGCTCTTTTGTCCATGATTGTCCGTTGTTACACAAGAGTCTTGAAGAGACTGTTAATTATGTTCAAAGACTGCATCAGGAGTGGATGCCGTCGGTCGTACTGATTGGCTCATCTGATGCGGCTGATCAACTGCGATCGCTTCGTAAATCGTCCATCACCACGAGTCAGCTGAAAGAACTAAGGAGTTATTTGCCCGATCTGACAAATACCGACAGAACCAGCGTCGAGACACTTTTGATGTCGGTAGTCACACCTGGAGGGTGTGGTTACGCATCTCCCCGGCACCGCAGGGTGTATTTAAGACATAAGTTTCGCAGCCTGTGTGCCGCATTGGCGCTATGTGGTGTAGGTGGCGTTGTTTCCTCAGTAGCGTTTGCGGATAAAATCAACAAGACACACGGTGTTGTTGCTGAGAGGTACCAGCAGTCAGTGTCCGAATTAACCAATGATATTGCATACCGTGAATCACACTATGAACATCCGGTAGAAGCGGTCAGGCAGGCACTCATTACTGCCCGGTTGCTGGAACTCAGAACCAATCATCATCCTGTAGAATTTCTGTCGGCATTGGTGCCGGGTGTGCAGCAATCAGGTGTTTCTGTTACATCGGTAAGCTGGGAAGCTCAGGAAATCACAAGTGAAACCTTGTTCGGTAGTCGATTACCTGATGAAACTTCTTTTGAGACTGTACCGATGGAACAAATTTATAGATCCACGATAGCAGGAGTAATCGCAGGTACACCGGATGTGGCACTTGAAAATTTTGAATTTTTTGTTTCTGTCCTGCGCGATATAAGCTCGGATCCCTCTGTTGTGGTTGTAGAAACACCATTCGGACTGGGTGCTCAACATCGCACCACAACTAACGATTACTCAGCAAAGCAGGGTGAGTTCGTTGTTGAGATTTCAAATCAGAGTATTGAGCGATGATGTTTTTTGATCGTCGGGTAATTTTGTATCTGATTCTTACAGCAGGCTGTATTTGCGCCATGTGTTATCAACTGCATGCAGTGGCATCCGGTGCAGGCGCGCTTGAAAGTCAGAAAAAAGGTTTCCTCAGTTCCAGAAACGCAGCATTCAAAGTGGTTGAAGATACGACGTTTCTGGAGGCCAACTATTCGCAGTTGCAAAAACTTGTTGATGATCAAAAGATACGTGTCAGGCAGCACGTTGGCCAGATTGGCGATCAGGCCAATGCCCTTCAGGCCAGGGTAACGGCTGATAGCAAAAGTAGCGAACTCAATAGCTATCAGAACCCACAGCGTAAAGTTAGCTGGATAAAAACACTTCAGTCTGCAAAGACCAATGTGGGTATCGCAGAGATGAGTTTTGAGATATATCCGATCCAGTCAATTGCAGGCAACCTTCAGGATCTGCAAGTAGCAGTTGGTTTTGAATCAGTAGTATTGCAGGTCTCAATGTTACATGACGGTCTGTTGGCAACGCTTATTGCCTATCTGGAAGAGCATGCGCCAAATCCATTCACAGTGACTGCATTAAGCATAGAGCGGGTTGGCGAGTCTGCAGATTCAAAAATTGCGGCCAGAATAAACGCAGAGATCACCATTAAGTGGTATGTGATTGAAATTGAAGGTGTGCCGTCATGATATGGCACGTTAGTGTTGGTATGGCAATTTTATGGTTGTCTGGTAGCTATGGTCAGGTTGAGGCCTCCGACTCGTCGTTACCAAATTCCGTCGGCTTAAGTTTATTTATGACTTTACCGGAGCAGAAAATACTTGAGCAAAACCAGGTGGCGAGCTTCACACTGGAACATGATGAATTGACAGCGCAGGACGGCGAGGAAACTATTTCCGGCAGCCTGATTGCAGACCCAATCGAACACACCGCTAAATCCATTCGCTACGATGGTGTTATTTTAAAAAGCGGCAAAATGATTGACGTATGGCTCGATGGAAAACGGGTTTTAAATACTGACGATTATGCGGATGTTGCTTTAAACGAAGTGAACTCTACTGGTCAGCTAAGTCTTACGGTCGGTGAGCGTTCTGTGAAGCTGTTTCCCGGTGACTCTTATCCTTCTGATGACATAACCACTGAAAATGTTATTAAGCCTTCCGCAATTCAATCGAAGGAACCTGATGCAACCGGTGCCGGCATCGAGTCAGCCGGTATTGCAGCAGAGCGTGAAGTTCAAGGTAGCGCTTTAAAATGAATACACCTGATTCTCAGCGAGGTGTCGCGCTACTTATTGCTACGATAGTGCTGTTGACTGGTAGCGCGTTATTTCTGGTCAATGAATACCATGCAGGCAGACAGGACAGTCGTCTTCAGTCAATGCTTTCTGCCAAACAGGCATTAATAGCCTTTGCGGTCAATTATGCAGACAACTATGGCCACAATACCCGTGGTGGTACTGGTAGATTGCCGTGTCCGTCGTTAGAACGCCATGGTTCACCCGCTCGATCTTGTAGTGAAAACGCAATTGGTTATTTACCGTCTGTATGGCTGCGGGATAACAGGCTAATGGAAATAGACTACCTTGAACGTTTTTTTGACCAGAACATCTGGTATGCCGTGTCTGCTGATCATCGTTATAACCCGGCTTTTAATTCACTGAACTCCTACCCTGATACCGGCTTACTCTCGGTTGATTCAATGCAGGAGGTTGTTGCTGTGCTTATTTCTCCGGGATTAGCACTGGAGGATCAAAGCAGAGCTAATGCGAGTAATCGTCTCCCTTCAGCAGTTATCAGAGAGTACCTGGAAGGTGATAACGCAGATATGGATAGTGAATTTACCTTATCTTCCGAGAATGATCTTGTTGTGCCCATCAGAAGGCAGGAATTATTACCATTGATGGAGCGCAGGGTATTGGGTTTTGTCAAACAGTGGTTAATTGAATACAAGAGTGAACACGGTTTCTACCCCTATGCTGCAATACCGGGAAGTGATGGTCAATGTGTACCGGGGTTGTCCAGTGGTTTCATTGCTACCGAGTCCGCCTTGTGTGACGATGAAGTACTGCTGGATATTGAGTTTTCCAATCTGCCTGATGGTCGATCACTGCGTAACACCTGGTTTGGCCGTTATGAGTGGGCAGGCCTTGTTTATTATGTAGTAGACGAAACCTGCACCGCTGAGCGAGGTCGTGTCGATTGTGACGGAGTAGATGACCCGCCACGAGAGCTACAGGTAAACGGCGAGCCGGCAGAGGTGGTATTAATCTCGGTCGGTGAACCGATAGAGACAATACCTGCAGCAGGTATGCAGAGTCGTATTGATTCTGATCTGGCCCAGTATCTTGATACAGATGAACTCTTATCTGCAGTGAACGAGTTTTTTATACCGCGAAGCAGTGCTTTGAGTAACGATCAGCTGGTAACCATAAATTGATACCAATGACCGAAAATCCCCTTGTGAATTTCCACTGTCGGTTCAGACCTGCATCCGGGTTAGAAGGCTGTCGTGGTTTCACCTTGCTGGAGATGTCGATTGTTCTGCTGATAATGGGAGTGTTACTCGGATCGGTATTAAAGCCAATCGGAGCTGGCATCGTCGATCGGCAGCGCAAACAGACACTGCAGCAACTGATAGATATTCGGGATGCGTTGCTCGGTTATGCATCGGTACACCACCGGCTGCCATGCCCTATATCTATTGGCAATAACGGTGCAGGTTCTACGCAACTACCAGCTGATCAATGCTCACTGGCGCATGGTTTTGTGCCAGCAGCGACTCTCGGAATCTCGGGTCGTTATAACGACGACGGCCTGCTCACCGATAGCTGGGGTTCACCAATTCAGTACCATATCACTTTGTCTGATGCAGATAACGACGGATTGGCTGACTTCACCACAGCACAGGAAATGCGTGATGTAGGAATGCAGAATCTTTCACCGGAGTATGAAGTCTGCGACAGCTCTTCATGTACACAGTTACGTGCCAATCGTGTTCCGGTGGTACTGGTATCTACCGGTAAGAACCAAACCGGCTCAGCTGATGAGGCAGAGAATCAGAATTCTGACAATAGATTTGTAAGTCGCGATATAGACGCTGTTGGCGCAGATCAGTTTGATGACCTGGTCATCTGGTTGTCAGGCAACATATTACTTACCCGGCTATTGCAGGCGCAAGTTCTGCCCTGATGCCGGGCCCGGTAATTCGTGTAGTTATTTTTGTAACCAGACTAATCAGTACGGAGGTAGGAAGTATGCAACAGAAGCAGAAAGGTTTTACATTGATCGAGATCGCTATCGTTTTGCTTATCATCGGGTTGCTGCTCGGTGGTGTGTTAAAAGGGCAGTCGATGATCAACAGCGCCAGAGTCAGAGCGATTGCGAATGACTTATCCGGTATAGAGACAGCATGGGTTTCTTTTCAGGATCGTTATCAGTCACTGCCCGGCGATTACTCCCGTGCCTCTACACATATTGTAAGTGGTGCTGCTGATGGTAACGCCAATGCCAGGGTCGATACCGTTGCAGAGGCTGGTGCAGTTTGGCAACACCTTGCAGGCGCCGGTTTTATCACAGGTAATTTCACCGGTGCAGCAGTCACTTCGCTGGCCGACGGGGACTGTGACGCCACAATCTGCCCGGGTAACCCTTATAGCGGGTTCTACAAGATTGCAAATTCAAGTAATGCCCTGGGGCAGGGCGCTACATCACATGAGCTTTCAACCGGTGGCAATATTCCGGTAGAGGTCATGTATGAACTTGATCTTAAAATCGATGACGGTGTAGCCGGTACCGGCAGGCTCAGAGCATTTGATGCACCACCTTACAACACTTGTATTACTAACAATGAATGGGATGTGGTTAGTGGTGCTGCGGAT
The DNA here is from genome assembly GCA_964550655.1 of uncultured Granulosicoccaceae bacterium. GTDB lineage: Bacteria > Pseudomonadota > Gammaproteobacteria > Granulosicoccales > Granulosicoccaceae. The sequence goes on along the minus strand of CAZKAQ010000051.1, from coordinate 1,327 downwards.
TGTGCAGCTGTTTTGGAGTTGCCTTTGTAAAAATCATAGTATTAACTCGCTGATCTTTTCACGGTATCAGCTTATGCTGCTGATACCGTGAGTGCGTTTTCGATTTTTATAGCTGCGTTTTGGTGGCCCTTGCCCGCATTCAAATGAATCTACAATGCCCATCATCTGCGCGCCGGTAAGCTTCCGCGGCATAGAGCGCTTTCATATCGGCCATCGTGAATGACAACAGATCACTGATGCGAAGCGCCGGGCTAACGCCTGTCTTCCAGATCTGCCCTGTTCGAGCAGGTGAGCTTCGATCTGCTCGCGTTGTTTTTTGGTTTTAACCGCTTCGACGTGATTCAAATCCCACAATATCTCTATTGGGAAACCTTGGGACATCCAAACGCATTTGGTTAAAAAACAATAAAAATCAATAGTTTATTTCAGATTATCTCACAAATTCATTGTGGAACCATGTTCACAATAGTGTACATTTTTTCTTTAAAAACGGCAAAATGCCATGTAGAATAGTCTATATTATGTCGATATATTATCTATATAAATTTTAAATATAGACTTTTATTCTGGAGAATAGTAAAGTGGCATCCTTAATCCTTACGGACCACGCTGTAAGCGTGTCTGAGTTGAAAACAAATCCGAAGAAAGCAATAAGTTCTGGCAACGGAGGACCAGTTGCTGTTCTTAATCACAACAAGCCGGAATTTTATTGTGTGCCCACAGAGTTATTCGAATCATTGGCAGATGTACTTGAAGATCTACAGCTGGCTCAGGTCGTACGCGACCGCGCGAACTCTAAGAGGGTGAAAGTAACCCTCGATGAGCTACGAACTAGAGTTTGAAGAAGAAGCAAAAAAAGAATGGGATAAGCTCGATAATACCGTTCGCATCCAGTTTATAAAGAAACTGGAATCGATATTAGAAAATCCACATATTCCTGCCTCGGCTCTTTACTCTATGCCGCAGTGCTACAAAATAAAACTGCGCTCCATTGGTTATAGACTTGTCTACCGGGTCGATGACAATAAAGTCGTTGTAACTGTTATTACGGTCGGTCGTCGAGATAGCAAAATCTACGAAAAAGCAGCTCAGCTTTTGTCTAATTCAAAGGATTCATGAGAATTCCCCTGTACCGATTTACAGAGCCAAGTTGAAGAGTTGCGCAAGCTTACATCACCATTTGACATTCCGGCACTTAAATCTCTAGAAAGAAAAACGATAGCTCCGTTTGGTATATCTTCTCTTGAATCAATGCAACTACAAACCGATTTGATGAATAGTCCGGGCTAGTGCCGGAGTAAAAGATCAGGCTGCCTTAATTTATAAA
>CAZKAQ010000050.1:0-23678 GCA_964550655.1 uncultured Granulosicoccaceae bacterium | reverse complement strand
TTAGAAACTTACCCTTAATTTTTCAGGATAATTTTATGTGTTTTTTTAACCTTCCAAAACACTGTACAACAGCTCTGCTAAGCACGGCTTTACTAACGCTGGCACCCGTGATCTCACTGGCGCAAACCACAGAAGAGCGCGGGCTTGCCATTGCCACCGAGGCCGATACTCGGGATCTTGGCTATATTGACACAACAGCCAATATGAAAATGGTACTACGCAACCGCACGGGTAAAGAAAGCGTGCGTAATGTACGCATTAAAAATCTTGAAGTCACAGGTGACGGTGACAAAAGTCTCTCCATCTTTGATGAACCTGCAGATGTAAAAGGCACAATCAGCCTGACCTGGTCACATAGCACCAAGCCGGACGAACAGTGGCTGTACCTGCCCGCACTCAAACGTGTTAAACGTATATCGTCAAAGAATAAGTCCGGCCCCTTTATGGGCAGTGAGTTTGCGTTTGAAGATATCGGTTCTCAAGAGATAGATAAGTACACCTACAAGTATCTGCGTGATGAAGATCTTGGCTCAGTACCGACGTTTGTCATAGAACGCTACCCGGTTGATAAAAACAGCGGTTATACCAGGCAGGTAGTCTGGATTGAAAAAGATCGCTATCTGGCGTTAAAAATAGAGTTCTATGATCGCAAAAATTCACTACTGAAAACCCTGACGTCAACAGATTTCACACAGTACCTTGGCAAGTTCTGGAGAGCCGCATCTCTCGAAATGATCAATCACCAGTCCGGCAAGTCAACCATACTTGAGTTTTCAGATTATCAGTTTCAGACCGGACTCAAATCATCAGACTTTTCAAAAAATTCCCTTAAGAAGCGAAGATAAGAAACCAGGCTCAAAAGACCCGTATGCGTAAACGTCTTTTTCCAGCTACCGAAGTTATTCTGGCTGTTGCTGGAGGACTTGTCAGCACCGGTGCAGATGCGCTGGACTGGCGTGGCAATGTGTCGTCTGAGCTGACCTTATTTCCACAGTTCTCCGTTGGTACAGAAAACTGGAAACTCAATACTTCATTCGCGGCAGACGTAGAACTGTCACAGGACCTGACAGATAACATTCTGCTGACCGCTCACCCGTTTATCCGTTGGGACCAGCAGGATGATGAACGCACCGTAGCAGGTGTCAGAGAGTTATTAATCTCCATCGCTGGTGACACCTGGGAGCTCAACGCCGGTTTGGGCAAGGTTTTCTGGGGCGTTACCGAATCACATAATCCGGTTGATATTATCAACCAGACAGATTTTGTTGAAGATCTGACTGGTGATGAAAAACTTGGCGAACCCATGTTAAATCTTAACTGGTTCAGCGACAACTATGGCGAGTTTGGCGTGTTCCTGCTGCCACAGTTTCAGGAAAGAACCACTATCGGTGAGAATGGCAGACCTACCCCCGGAATCGCTGTTGATCGTAGCTTAACAACTTTTGAATCAAGCGATGGCGACGATGACTTTGGTTATGCGCTTAGATGGACTCGCAGCTTTGATACCTGGGACGTCGGTCTGCACTACTTCGACGGCACATCGCGAAACCCCACCTTTATACCAGTCATATCAGACACAGGTGCCGTGCTGGCACCAAGATATTCACTGCTTCGTCAAACGGGAATCGACGCACTGGGCCTATACGGTGATCTGGCTGTGAAAGCCGAAGTGATATATCAGACAGGTGGCGAAATCGAGTCTCACGCAGAAGCGGTGACCGGCATAGAATACACTCTGACAGGCTTACTCTCTCCATTGCAGGAGAACGATAAACTGCCTGAAGACTGGTGCACTCCGGATGTACGCAATCCGTTTAAAAAACTGGCATGTAATGACCGTATCGACCTGGGGCTGGTGCTGGAATATCTATGGAATCAACGCGGCACTGACAGCAACCAGCTGTATCAGAATGATTTATTGTTGGGCTTTCGCTTCGCCTTTAACGATGCCGCTACAAGCGATGCTTTGTTCGGTATCCTTCAGGATCTGGACGGAGGTGCGACAACCTTATCAATTGAAGCCAGCACACGATTATTTGAATCCTACCGTTTAAAGGTATTTGGCCAGCAGTTTGTAAATACAGGCAGCGATACCATACTGGATGTATTTGACAGGGAGAGTTTCCTGCAGGTAGATTTCAGTTATTTCTTTTAATCCGGACTATTCATGAAATGGCGAGCATATCGCGCAGAGATTTGTTTTCACAGTGCCTGGCCTTTAAATATTAGGTCTTCTTGTGTCCCCGGTTTTTATAAACTTGGCTTATTGATATTTACAAAAGAAAATATTTGCTCGGAGCGCGTAGCTGTGGAATCAAAGATCAAGTGAGATGCCGTCGATTTCGCGAATAATCCGGGTTAAGCAACAAGGTGAAAACAGCAATGACAGATCCGATAAAACAAACAGCCATACGTATTGCAGGCACCGAAAACACCGAGCTTGAACATCGACTAAAGCGAGACATGTACGCTTCCATCTGCAAAATAAAACCGCAGGCAGCAGAAGGTGTATCTATTGAAGATGATGTTCTGACCGGCAGTTTCTTTGAAAAGCTCAATCCGGCGCTGCAGGGAATCGCAGTTGCCAAACTTGAAAATTCGATTTTCTTCTACGATAAAATCGGCTGGAATGAGACATTCCTGACCAAAGAACTGCAAGGTACATTAACCGATTTTCATATCAGTAAAATATTTGAGAAAGCACAACCTGAAACACTGCACGACCTCGCCTACATTTCTTATAAACACATAGAAAAAATGATGGGCAAAACTGAATCAGCACGTTACTGGGAGCAGCTCAAGCAAGCGGTAGACATGAAACACTGATTATTGTCAGCTTAACTCAGGCCTGTCGCAGAAGTATTCGAGCGCCTCGGGGTTTGCCAGTGCTTCTTTGTTCTTTACAGTCTCACCATGCACGACCTGGCGCACTGCAAGCTCTACAATTTTTCCACTCTTGGTCCGCGGGATATCTTCAACCGCCAGAATCACTGCGGGTACGTGTCTGGGTGTGCAGTTTGATCGAATTTTGCTTTTAATCAGAGTTTGCAGATCTTCGTTGAGGATCTCACCATCACGCAGTTTTACGAATAACACAACGCGCACATCAGACTCCCAATTCTGGCCAATCACTATCGATTCAAGCACCTCATCAAGCTGTTCTACCTGGCGATAAATTTCCGCAGTTCCTATTCGAACACCACCGGGGTTAAGCACAGCATCTGATCTGCCATGAATCAACATGCCACCACGATCCGTCAATTCTACAAAATCACCGTGACACCAGATGTTTGGGTATTTAGCAAAGTAGGCATTGTGATATTTGCTGCCATCAGCATCATTCCAGAAACCAATTGGCATACTCGGGAAGACATCCACGCAGACCAGTTCACCCTTGTCACCAACCACTGACCGTCCATCGTCATCATAGACATCAACAGCCATACCGAGCATACGACACTGCAACTCGCCACGATAAACAGGCAATGTTGGATTACCACCAACAAAACAGGCGAGTATATCGGTACCACCAGATACTGAAGAAAGACAAACATCCTGTTTTACTTTTTCATACACAAAAGAAAAACTCTCTGGTGCAAGCGGTGACCCGGTTGACAAAATTGCTCTCACGGATGACAACTTGTGGGTGTTTATCGGTGCAAGGCCCGCCTTGTTAACCGCGTCGATATACTTGGCTGAAGTACCAAAGATGTTTATCTTTTCATCATCTATGTAGTCAAACAGCACATTGCCATCGGGATAAAACGGTGAGCCGTCATAGAGCATCAGAGTCGCGCCACTAGCAAGACCACTGACCAGCCAGTTCCACATCATCCAGCCGCATGTTGTAAAATAAAACAAACGGTCACCGTGCTTCACATCGCAATGAAGCTGATGCTCTTTCAGATGCTGTAACAAGCTACCACCGGCGCTGTGTACAATGCACTTTGGCACCCCGGTAGTGCCTGATGAATACATAATATAAAGCGGATGACTAAACGGCAGCTGCCTGAACTCAAGTACTGCATCTTTATTGCTGTCGATAACCTCACGATACTTAAAAACCGGACACCTGAAATCAGGCTCACTACCCTCTTCAAGCAGCGACACAAGTACAACCTGCTTTATACTCGGCACTTCATCAAGAATCGCTTTGACTTTATCGATACAGTGATGAAATTTTCCATTGTAGTAATAACCATCACACGCTATTAATACTTGCGGCTCTATTTGCCCGAACCGGTCAACAACACCCCTGACACCGAAATCAGGTGAGCAAGAGGACCAGACAGCACCCAGACTGGCACCAGCCAGCATTGCCACTACTGTTTCAGGAACATTCGGCATAATCGCAGCCACTCGATCACCTGTACTGACACCCGCTTCTGCAAGCGCTGCTGCCACAGCTGCTATTTCCTGGCGCAGATCATCAAAGCTCAGGCTTCGGGTTATTTTATCTTCACCACGAAAAACAATGGCAGCCTGCGGCCCCTGATGTTGTAAAAGGTTTTCTGCGAAATTCAGCTTCGCTTGTGGAAACCAGCTCGCACCGGGCATTCTGTCACCATGCTGCAACACCGTATCGCCCTTAACCGATGCCAAAACACCGCTGTAATCCCAGAACGCAGACCAGAACTGTTCTTTGCTCTCAACTGACCAGTGATGCAACTCTTCAAATGTCTGTTCCGGTTTAGCACTCGCCTGCGCTATAGGCAGCCCGTGCGATTCAGCCATTTTTTCGGCAAACTGTGTAATGTTTGCACTACTGATTTTTTCAGTGGTTGGTTGCCAGAGCTTTTCGTTCATAGAGCATTATCAATAAGATTATTCGAACAGAGCTTAATGCTATTCATAACTGCGAACGTCATCGATCACTTTACCATCTGCAGCAAGCTCACCACTGGCAACAAAAGACACTACACCGCGCAATTTACATACGTCCCGCAGGCTGTTGCGAATTGCTTCAGCTAACGCTTCACTCTGTTCACTTACCTCACAACACAGTGTCATTGAATCGTTAACATCTTCTCTGTCGACTACCAGTCTGGCCTTGCTGATTTGCGGATGACGTTTAACCACTTCTGCCACCTGCTCCGGACGCACAAACATGCCCTTTACCTTGGTGGTCTGATCTGCTCGTCCCATCCAACCAGCTATACGAACATTGGTACGGCCACAAGGACTGCTGCCGGGCAGATACTTTGACATATCACCGGTTGCAAAGCGTACCAGCGGGTAGTCTTGTGAAAGACTGGTGACGAGTATTTCACCCACCTCGCCTTCGGCCACAGGCTCTCCGGTACCCGGTGTCACGATTTCTACAATTATTTCTTCATCGATTATCAAACCTTCTTTTGCATCTGATTCGTAGGCAATAGTGCCCACATCAGCCGTGCCATAGAACTGCAACACTTCAATGCCATGACCTGACAGAGTCTCACGAAGTGAAGGTGGTAAAGCTTCACCACCAACGAGACCTTTTTTGATGCAACTGATATCCGTGTTGAGCTCTGCCGCCTTGTCAATGAGTATCTTCAAAAATGACGGTGTACCACAATAGACGTTAGGCTTCAGATCAACTATTGCATTGACCTGTAGTTCTGTCTGCCCTGTCCCGGCTGGAAAAACACCACAACCGATAGCACGTGCACCGGACTCAATCATAAAACCTGCCGGGGTAAAGTGATAAGACAGGGTGTTATGAATCAGATCACCGGCTCGTATACCGGCCGCATACATTGCACGACCGGTACGCCAGTAGTCGGGGCCTTCGCCTTCAGGTTCATAAACCGGGCCGGGTGATGAATATACACGCACCATTTTTCCCGCTTCAGCTGTGGCCAGACCACCAAACGGTCGCAGTGCGGCTTGCCGTTCCATCAGATCCGATTTTCGGGTTACCGGAAGTTCTGCCAAAGCCTGCATCGAAGTGATCTCTGCGGGATTAACCTCCGCCAGAATCTCTGCATAGGCACTGGTTGATGACTTTGCATGGGTTATCTGTTTAGGCAGTTCCATCTGCAACGCCAGTGACCGCGTCATTTCATCACGTGTTTCGAGCTTATCGTAGTAGTCAGTCACCAGATCACCTTCCTGTTTTCAATAACGAATTATATCTTGTAAAGACCAGGTGCTGCCCGTATTCCGCATGCGACAGGATTCGGAACTTTAGGCACTTCCGGTGCGATCGCTTACAACTTTGTATCAGTTTCTGATAAGTTGGGTCAGGAGATTGAGTTGACAGACACCATAGTCACGCTGTTCCGGGCCTGCGCCGTGTTTACATGGTTTTCTTACCGATGGCGCTTTTTCTACACTTTACGTTCTGAAAACGACATTTGAAAATACACCGTTACATTTTCCTGAATATCTGGAAAAATTAACCAGCAGGTTGATAGTCGCTATTCCGGTCAGAAAGGCAACTCTCGCAGGTGGAGGAGAACACTTAATATATGTCAGAAACTGAAAGCACCGTATCGCTGCCGATGCTGCTGGCGCGAAATGTCAGGCGTCACGGATCTGCTGTCGCCTATCGTGAAAAGGAATTTGGTATCTGGCAAACCTGGACCTGGGCCGAGGCGCAGGAAGAAGTGGATGCTCTGGCTGCAGGGCTGATTGCTCTGGGCGCCAGCCGCGGTGATTGCATCGCAATCATTGGTCGCAATCGACCAACGCTCTACTGGGCCGGCATAGCAATACAAAAGGCTGGCTGTGTACCGGTGCCTTTATATCAGGATGCCTCCGCTGAAGAAGCGGCCTATGCGCTGGATCATTGCGGCGCACGATATGTTTTTGCAGGTGACCAGGAGCAAGTAGACAAGATCACGGATATCAGCGACCAGCTATCAAATCTTGACCACGTGATCTACCTCGACGGCAGAGGCTTGCGCAAGTACGATCATTCGCAAATGACATCGTTCGAAGCGCTGCAGAAACTCGGTCGCGAACACGGTGATACAGAGGAACTTGCAAGACGTGAATCCGAACTCACCGGTGACAGTACCTGCGTTATTCTCTACACCTCAGGAACAACCAGTCGACCCAAAGGCGTTGTACTGTCAAATCATAATGTTATTGAAACCGCTAAAAACTCCTGCGAGTTTGACAAACTAACCAACAAAGAAGAAATACTCGCCTATCTGCCTATGGCGTGGGTGGGTGACTATATCTTTTCTATCGGCCAGGCATTGTGGGCAGGGTTTTGTGTCAACTGCCCCGAATCACCGGACACCATGCAGTCAGACTTGCGTGAAATCGGCCCAACCTACTTTTTTGCACCACCACAGGTGTTCGAACGGCAACTTACGTCCGTAATGATTCGCATGGAAGACGCCGGCAAGTTTAAAAAACGAATGTTTGATCACTTTATGAAAGTGGCCAAACGCGTCGGCCCGCAAATACTCGACGGCGACTCAGTAAGCTTTAAAGACAAGCTTAGTTATAAACTCGGCAAACTGATGGTCTATGAACCACTTAAAGACACACTTGGCTTACGTCGCATTCGCGTCGGCTATACAGCAGGCGAAGCTATAGGCCCTGAACTGTTTGAGTTTTACAGATCACTCGGTATCAACCTGAAACAGTTGTACGGTCAGACAGAAGCAACCGTTTTTATCACTCAACAACCCGACGGTGAAGTACGCGCTGATACCGTTGGCGTGCCCTCACCTGGCGTTGAACTTAGAATAGATGACAGCGGTGAAGTGTTTTATCGATCACCGGGGGTATTCATTGAATACTTAAAAAATCCCGAAAGCACCAACTCAACCAAGGCACAAGACGGCTGGGTAGCTACCGGTGATGCCGGTTTTATTGAAGATAAATCAGGTCAGCTACGCATTATTGATCGGGTTAAAGACGTTGGCAAAATGGCAGACGGATCCTTGTTTGCGCCTAAGTACGTAGAGAACAAACTCAAGTTTTACCCGGACATTCTCGAAGCTGTCGTGTTTGGTGCGGAGCGTGATAAATGCTGCGCTTTTATTAACATCGATCTGACTTCAGTAGGTAACTGGGCCGAAAGAAACAATATCGCCTATGGCTCTTATCAGGAGTTATCGCAACACCCCGAGGTACTCGATATAATTGAAAATCACGTTAGTGCGGTAAATGCCAGTATCGCTGAAGACGAAATGCTTGCCGGTTGTCAGATTCACCGCTTCCTGGTATTGCATAAAGAACTCGATGCAGACGACGGTGAAATCACCAGAACACGCAAAGTCCGACGCGGAGTTATAGCTGATAAATTCAGTGAGCTGGTAGCAGCGCTTTATGACGGACTGCCTTCAATTTATACAGAGACCGAAGTCACCTATGAAGACGGTCGCAAAGGTACCATCAATGCCACGCTTGAAATAAGAGATGCCAAAGTGATCTCATCAAAGGCAAAAGCCGCATGAACGCGCTCGCCGCAGAACAAATGCAGGAACAGCAAACCGAAGGTTACACCACCGAAGACGGTCGCAGGATCGGTGGCGTCATGATGGATTTAAAATCCATTACGCTGCGCTTTGGTGGTGTGGTGGCAATTCAGGACATCACCTTTGATATTCGTCAGGGGGAAATACGCGCCATCATCGGCCCCAACGGTGCCGGCAAGTCTTCCATGCTGAATGTAATCAGCGGATTTTATCAACCACAGGAAGGCGAAGTCTGGTTTCTGGGTAAAAAGCGGCCGACTATGCGGCCATATAAAATCGCACGCAAAGGCATTGCCCGCACCTTTCAAAACATCGCCCTGTTCGAAGGCATGACGGTACTGGACAACGTTATGACCGGCCGCCTTAACCACATGAGCTCGGGCTGGCTGGCGCAATCTATCTGGCTCGGTAAGGCACGCAAAGAAGAAACCATTAATCGCCAGAAGGCAGAGGAAATTATCGATTTCCTTGAAATACAGTCGATTCGCAAGATGCCCGTCTCCCGCCTGCCCTACGGATTAAAAAAACGCGTTGAGTTAGCCCGTGCACTGGCAGCAGAACCGGATCTACTGCTACTCGATGAGCCAATGGCCGGAATGAACGTCGAAGAAAAAGAAGACATGAGTCGTTTCATTCTCGACGTCAACGACGAGTTCGGCACTACCATCGCCTTAATCGAACACGATATGGGAGTCGTCATGGACCTGTCGGATCGAGTCGTGGTAATGGACTATGGTAAAAAGATTGGTGACGGAACACCCGATGAAGTGCGTAACAATCAGGAAGTCATCGATGCCTACCTTGGAGTCTCTCATGACTAGCCTGAACCAGTACTGCGGTGCGATACGTCATGCCGGAGATCACTATGTCGACTGAATTTCTATATGGCATTGAAGTCGTGCTTAACGGCTTAATGGCTGGTGTCATGTATGCACTCGTGGCACTCGGCTTTGTACTGATTTTTAAGGCATCCGGTATTTTCAACTTTGCCCAGGGAGTCATGGCGCTGTTCGCTGCACTAACGCTTGTCGGCATTATGGAAGGACAAGTTCCGTTTGCACACCTTATAAATGAGACCTTCGGCACCGAGATCCACCATTTCGGCTGGCAGGTACCCGCAGCACTTGCCATCCTGTTAACCCTGCTGGTGATGGTTGCGTTCGCCTGGACTATTCAAAAATATCTGTTCAAGCACCTCGTTGGACAGGAACCGATTATCCTGTTTATGGCAACCATAGGGCTTGCTTACTTTCTCGAGGGCTTTGGTGATCTGATGTGGGGCTCCAACATCAAGACACTTGATCTTGGCTTACCTCAGGGCGGCTCACGTGTCATTGAAGACATGACTGCAAAACTCGGTAACGATGACTTCTACGGTTTCTTTATTGATAAACTCGATATAGTCGCAACATTAGTGGCCATTGTATTGGTGCTTTCACTCATTTGCTTCAGTCAGTTCACCAAACAGGGGCGCGCCATGCGTGCCGTGGCGGATGATCACCAGGCCGCATTGAGTGTTGGTATTTCATTAAACTTTATCTGGGTGCTGGTCTGGTCACTGGCAGGGCTGGTCGCACTCGTTGCCGGCGTAATGTGGGGTGCAAAGTCGGGAGTTCAGTTCTCTCTGTCACTCATCGCTCTTAAGGCCTTACCCGTACTGATGCTTGGCGGGTTCACGTCAATACCAGGTGCTATCGTTGGCGGACTCATCATTGGTGTAGGTGAAAAATTGTTTGAGTATCTGATCGGACCCATGATCGGTGGTGCGACAGAAAACTGGTTTGCCTATGTACTGGCGTTATTGTTTCTGGTTTTTCGTCCGCAGGGACTGTTCGGGGAGAAAATCATTGAACGGGTTTAAGCTGCGGATGCATCCGACAGACTCTGCGCACGTAACAAACAAGCTGCGTCAGCTGACGGGAGACACTCATGCTCTATCGTGAAGCGGGCGACTATAAAACTTCCTACGATGCTGACAACCAGACATTCCCTATTGCATTTGACCGCTACCGTTACTGGTTTGTACTGGCATTTGCGTTTCTGGTCGTGCCACTGGTAATCAATGACTACTGGGCCAATGCACTACTGATACCTTTTTTAATCTACTCAATCGCGGCCATCGGTCTGAACATATTAACCGGCTACTGCGGCCAGGTGAGTCTTGGAACCGGTGCATTCATGGCAGTCGGTGCCTATGCCTGTTATAAGCTAATGACGGCATTCCCCGAGATAAATATTCTCATACATATATTGTTATCCGGTGTTATCACAGCAATCGTTGGTGCCGCTTTCGGTCTCCCGTCGCTTCGCATCAAAGGGTTTTATCTGGCTGTGGCAACGCTTGCAGCACAGTTCTTTCTGGTCTGGTTGCTCAACAAGGTGCCGTGGTTCTACAACAACTCCGCGTCCGGTCAAATCAGTGCACCGGAAAGATTTATCTTCAATACCCCGGTAACCGGACCAAATACCGATGCCTGGGCTACTTATCTCGTCTGCCTGGTGTTTGTCACCGTGTCAGCGATCATTGCACGCAACATGACTCGCGGCAGTATGGGTCGCAAATGGATGGCAATCCGCGACATGGATATCGCGGCCGAAATCATCGGCGTTAATCCGCTCAGGGCCAAGTTAAGCGCATTTGCAATTTCATCCTTTTTTGTCGGCATCTCTGGTGCGTTGTTCTTTGCAGTGTATCTGGGTGCCGTTGAAGTGGGTGAGGTATTTGGCATCACCAAATCGTTTCTTGTGTTATTTATGATTATTATCGGCGGCCTGGGTTCTATCTTCGGCGCCTTTGCCGGTGCGGCTTTTCTGGTATGCCTGCCGGTTGTACTGAAATTAATTGGCGTAGATCTGTTCGGCTGGCCCCCGGATCTCGTGCAACACTTTCAACTTGTGATTATCGGTTTGATGATTATGTTTTTTCTGATCAAAGAACCGCACGGGTTGGCTCAACTCTGGCGGGTCGCCAAAGAAAAACTTCGGCTTTGGCCGTTTCCCTATTAGTCAGCACCAGTACGTTTAAACTTTACGAGGAGAAGCAATAATGAAACTTCAAACATTAACCGCACTTGCACTTTCGAGCGCACTTGCATCCGGCACTGCAATGGCAGATCTGGTTATTCCCGATCTCAGTTACCGAACCGGTCCTTATGCTGCCGGCGGCACACCGTTCTCCGATGGTTTCCAGGACTACCTGAAAATGCTCAACGCCCGCGATGGCGGCATTGGTGGTGAAGAGATTCGCATAATCGAATGTGAAACCGGCTATAACACTGAAAAAGGTGTTGAGTGTTACGAAAGCACTAAAGGTGAAGGCGCACTGATCTATCAGCCGCTATCCACTGGTATTACCTACCAGCTCATCCCTAAAGCAACAGCAGACAAAATCCCGTTACACACCATGGGCTATGGTCGTACCTCTGCCGCCAATGGTGAAGTCTTCAACTGGGTGTTTAATTATCCGGCAAACTATTGGGATGCTGCAGGTGTTATGGTCAACTACCTGCTGACTGAAAACGATGGCGACTTAAAAGACAAAGATATCTCGCTTATCTATCACAACTCAGCCTATGGCAAAGAACCCATCAGAACGCTTGAAGCACTCGCAGAAATTCACGGCTTTAATTTCAAACCAATTGCAGTTGATCACCCGGGTCAGGAACAAAAATCCCAGTGGTTACAGATTCGACGCGAACGACCCGACTACGTTTTTATGTGGGGTTGGGGTGTGATGAATCAGGTCGCAATCCAGGAAGCAGCTAACATCGGATTTCCAATGGAGAATTTTATTGGCAACTGGTGGTCAGGTGCCGAACACGATGTGACTCCTGCAGGTGCAGCAGCTGACGGCTACAAATCACTGAACATGAACCGCATCGGTGACCTGCCCGTGTTTGAAGATATAAAAAAGAACGTCCATGAAGCAGGCAATGCATCCGGTGACGGTTCCAATCTTGGCACTGTGCTCTACACCCGTGGCATGTACGCTGCCATGCTTGCACAGGAAGCGATCACAGCCGCACAGAAGATTCACGGCGTCAGTGATGTGACTTCGGAGATGGTTCGTGATGGTATGGAATCACTCGCCATTGACGCTGCCCGTATGAAAGAACTGGGCATGGAAGGCATCGGCCCTGAGTTCAGCGTAAGCTGTGAAGATCACGGTGGTTCAGGCCTTGGTATCGTGCAGCAGTGGAACGCCGCTGATGGCAAATGGGTAGCATTAACAGATTACATCGAACCAAACGATGATGTGACTACTCCACTTGTTGCAGAAGACTCAGCGGCCTTCGCTGAAGAAGCCGGTATCACACCCGGCTGCTACAAGAGCTAAGCCGAAGTCTGTAGCATAAGCAGTATGAAGGGCGGTTAATATGACCGCCCTTTTCAATTAGCACCCAACCACGGAATTATCGTTTTGCAGCAGATTGCAGAGAAATCAGAGCACCCTCAGGCAGAGACGGAAAACCTGCTTGAAGTGAATAATGTCGAGGTCATATACAACCATGTGATCCTGGTACTAAAAGGCGTATCACTGTCAGTACCGAAAGGCGGCATCACAGCACTGCTTGGTGGCAATGGCGCAGGTAAAACCACCACACTGAAAGCTATCTCGAATTTATTGCTCTCCGAACGCGGTGAAGTGACCAAAGGATCAATTCATTACCGCGGCACATCAGTACAGAATATGGACCCTGAATCACTGGTAAAAATGGGTGTTATTCAGGTCATGGAAGGTCGCCATTGTTTTGAACATCTGACCATCGAGGAAAACCTGCTCACAGGATCCTACACACGCAGCGACGGAGCATCGGCAATTGCCGAAGACCTCGAAAAGGTCTACAGCTATTTTCCAAGGTTAAAAGAAAGAAGAAAAGCACAGGCAGGATACACCTCCGGTGGTGAGCAACAAATGTGCGCACTGGGTCGGGCACTCATGTCTAAACCCGAAACCATTCTGCTCGACGAACCCTCTATGGGACTGGCACCGCAGTTAGTCAAAGAAATATTCCAGATTGTACAAAGCCTGAATGAAAAAGAAGGCGTGTCGTTCCTGCTCGCAGAACAAAACACCAACGTCGCACTTCAATTTGCGCACTATGGTTATATTCTTGAGTCCGGCCGTATCGTGATGGACGGGCCAGCCGCCGAGCTTTGTGAAAATCCGGATGTTAAGGAGTTTTATCTCGGTATGTCAGAGGAAGGTCGAAAGTCCTATCGCGACGTTAGAAGTTATCGTCGGCGTAAAAGATGGCTGGCTTAACCGGTAATAACTCTGGCATCAGAAATAACATAGTTTGAGAACGCATTAATGACGAAGAAGGTTGTGGTAACCCGTCGCTGGCCTCAGGCAGTAGAAAAAGCGTTGGCTCAAAAATATGATGTTGAGTTAAACGAAACTGATCAGCCATTCGATACCAATAAAATGCGTGCATCACTGGCGCAGGCAGATGCCGTGCTTAGCACCGTTACTGATAATCTTGATGCATCAGTATTCGAATCTAACGAAGTATCTGCAGAGATTATTGCCAACTTTGGCGTCGGTTTTAGCCACATAGACATTGAGGCTGCCAGATCCAAAAATATAGTAGTGACTAATACTCCGGATGTACTTAACGAATGCACTGCTGATCTTGCAATCACCTTGATGTTAATGATCAACAGACGAGCCGGCGAAGGTGAGCGGGAGTTACGTGCGGGCAAATGGTCTGGCTGGCGCCCTACTCACCTTATCGGCAGCAAAATGTCCGGTAAGACACTTGGCATAATCGGTTTCGGTCGCATAGGTCGTGAAACCGCAAAACGTGCACACTTCGGCTTTGGCATGCCGGTCATCGCCTGTAATCGATCAAAGATAGATCCCGAGGCTTTAGCCGAAACCAACGCCACGCAGGTTGATTCTATAGACATACTCTTGTCACAGGCAGACATTGTCTCACTGCACTGCCCCGGCGGGCAGGCCAACAAACATCTCATCAATGCAGAACGCCTGTCACTAATGAAACCCGATGCATTCCTGATTAACACAGCCCGAGGTGAGGTGATAGACGAGCAAGCTTTAGTCAATGCACTGGAAAACAACCGGATAGCCGGTGCCGGACTGGACGTCTTTGAAAACGAACCGGCACTTTGCAGTGGTTTAACCAGGCTGGAAAATGCGGTGTTGCTGCCACACCTCGGCAGTGCCACCCGTGAGACACGGGAGAATATGGGCTTTAGGGTAATACAAAATCTTGATGATTATTTTGCCAACAAAAGACCTGGTGACTGTGTCACTTAAAACCGGTAACAGTTGACCGGCTTAGCGGCTGCATCAACAAACCCACAGTCACCGCCATAGCGCTACCCGGGCTAACCATCAGTCTGGTGAGTACCACCACGTGCAACAGCTGCATCAATATAGGGTGCAATATTGTCCATAGCCCCGGCTGAATGAGCGGGCGCCTCAAAGTTAGCCAGTATGTCTTTCCAGATCTGCGTCGCGCGCTCGGTGGATGATAATTCTCCTGCATCTACCCAGCTACCCTGGTTACTTAAGTCTGCCACTAGCGGCGTATAGAAGGCATCGCGATAACGTTGCATGGTGTGATCGGTGGCAAAAAAGTGACCCCCCGGCTCAACTTCTGCAAGTGCTGACCAGCCAAAGCTCTCCTCGTCTTCCGGCATCGCACTACACAGCTCGGCAAGCGACTGCACCGCTTCAATGTCATTGATAAATTTTTCATAACCGAAACATAAACCACCTTCAAGCCAGCCTGCTGCATGAAGAATCAGTGTGGCATTTGCCTGTAGTGCAGCCCAAAGTCCCATATTATTTTCTGTGCCTGACTGCATATCAGCCAGATTGGACGCCGAGCCCGCCGCCGAGCGCCAGGGTAAGTCTATAAATCGCGCGAGCTGACCCGAACCTATTGATAACTTGATATGTTCCGGTGTGCCGAATGCAGGTGATCCGGATTTCATATCAACATTCGATGCAAATCCACCATAGGAAACCGGCGCGCCTGTTTTAGCTAACTGTGCGAGCGTAATACCTGCAAGCGCTTCAGCATGTTGCAAGACCAGTGCACCGGAAACCGTAACCGGTGCCATAGCACCGGCTAAACAAAAAGGCGTGATCACAGAGAGCTGCCCTGCACGAGCGAAATCTATAATCCCTTCCGCCATAGGAATATCCAGCTGACGCGGCGAGTTTGTATTAATAATAGTGGTACCCCAGACGCCGTTAACAAACTCATCATCACTCAGGTTGAGACCGAGTTGAATCAATTCAAAGGACTCATGCACCTGACCACGCCCTCGCGCATAGACAAACATGGGTTTTTCACCGTACTTCATTTGCGTGCGCATCATTTCGTAGTGACGTAGATTGGGCGGTATATCCTGTGGCTCTGCAGATGGGGCCAGCATGTGAATCACATCCATTGACTGCTGCAGCTTTATAGTTTCAGTGTAATCCCTCAATGAGCCGGGGCGACGCCCGCGCTCCAGATCATGGACGTTCGGACAGCCTGATCCTGCGTTAAACAACAGACTGCCTTGTTGATATACCTGTTCACGCAGCGGCGATGCTGCGCGCAGTCGAATTGATCTCGGTGCACTGGCAAGCGCTGCTTCTACTATGTCAAACCCTATACGCACCATCTGTGCGTCATCATCAACTATGGCGCCGGCCTGGTGGAATAGTTCTCTTGCTTTGGGTAACAGTATTTTCATACCCAGTTCTTCAAGAACCCTGAGTGCCATGTTATGTATGCTTTCAATGGCATCATCCGAAAACACACGCTGTGGTTCGAACGGGTGCTTTAGCTGCCGGTAGGCATGACTGCGCGGCGCGCCTTGCATAGAGCTTACGGCTTTTTTCGAACGCCTGGAGTGTCGTCTTACCATAATCGTTTAATCGCTATGAATACGCCTCGAACCTGGCTTTGTACCTCACGGCAACTTCAGGCTCTATTGCCAGCCCGGTAAATGAGATGTAGTAAAGCTCAAGCAGTTCGTTGCGATCCTGCATGCTTTCGCGCATATGCATCGCGTAGTAACCGATCTGAGCGAAATATAAAATGCGTGCTCGAACCGATGCTTCATCTGCCGCAAATCCAAAACGAACATAGTGCTCACCAATGTGTTTGATACGTTCGGCGTCTTCTTTGCGTACCGCTTTGAGAACGCTTTGGTCAAGTCTGGCCCAGTCGCGTACTACCTGTTCAAGCTCAGGGCTAAAACGAGTGCCTTCTATCCATAGAGTAAAAAACTCTAAAACCCCCTCACTCAGTGAATCAACGTCTTGTAAAACATCGCGCACGCTATGACCGTTGGCAGATCGCCATGCCTCTATCATTGACTCAAGCAGGGCTTGTCTGTCTTCAAAGTGCCAGTAGAAGCTGCCACGACTGACACCGAGCGTTTTCGCCAGTTGCGTGATTTGAACCGCATCAATGCCCTGGCTGATCAGGGTAGCAAGTGCGGTATCAGTCCAATCTTCTTTAGACAGTTTTACAGATTCTGCCTTGGCACTGGCTGTTCGGGTCGCGGCCATTGGTGTTAATATGATCTTCCATACAGGGGTGTATGGATTCAGTATATCAAATATTCTATACAGTACAAACCGCGTCAGACGCGTGTCCATCAGCAACCGAACCCCGGCCGGCTGTCGCTGTGTACCATGGCTGCTTGTGCAGAGTACGACATTGGCGCTTATGATAGGGCAGATGAAGAAACCGGGAGCATTTAGTGGCAGTTAAACCAGAGCAGAGCAAATCAGCACCACGAGTGATGAAACTGAATGAAGCGGTATTTGCGCCGCGATTTGAATACGGCGATCAGGCGCAGGTGGCTCAGCTATGCGGTGCTGACGATGGCAGTAAACTGGGTGTAGGGCTGGTACGCTTGAGCAAAGCGTCTATCCCGTGGACCATCAAATACGACGAGTTTGTTTTGGTACTTGAGGGGCGCTTTACGGTTAAAACTGAATCACAGGAACTTGTAGCAGATGCCATGAACGCGATCTGGTTACCCGCAGGTACCAAGCTGACTTACGTCAGTGACAACGCTTTGCTGTTATATGCTATACAGCCGACAGATTGGGCAACAAGAGCAGAGACTTAACCCATGGATTCTATCGTACCTGATTCCTCTGCAGAACTGGCAAACACCGTCAAACAAATAAAACAACTGCCGTTAAATGACAATACCAACGCGTGGAATACTATTCTCCCCACACGCATACCCAAGCCCGCGCTGGCCGCAGATATCAATGCAGACTGGCTGGTTATCGGTGCAGGTTATGCCGGTCTTGCCGCCGCCAGGCGTCTGGCTGAAAACTGCCCCGATCAAAAAATCGTCATCGTTGACGCAGGTGTTTGCGGTGAGAACGCGTCTGGTAGAAATTCAGGCTTTGTCATCGATATACCCCATACCATTTCATCGAACCTTGATCAGCTGGAAAGCGCACAGAGTCATATGCGCCTTGCCAGAGCTGCTACCGATCACCTTGCGAGGTTAGTTGAAGAGCACAACATTGACTGTGACTGGTCGGTTGATGGAAAGTACCAAACGGCAGTCACGGACAGGGGATCAAAAGCGATGCTTGAGCCATTCGCCAACGCACTTGAGGCGCTGGGTGAATCTTATCGGTGGGTAGAACAGGAAGAACTGGCCGCTAAACTTGGTACCCGCCACTTCAAGCATGCCATCTATACGCCCGGCTGTGTACTAATGAATCCTGCGGCATTAACCCGCGGCCTTGCAGATTCGTTACCTGAGAACGTTACACTTTTTGAAAACACACCCGTCACCCGGCTAAGCTCGGCCAACGGTATTACGGTCAACACGCCGCAAGGTGAAGTTAAAGCACCGAAAATGATAATCGCTGCCAACGGCTTCAGTGAACAGTTTGGTTATAGGCCCGGTAGTTTCGTCAATCTGGCCTTGCGCGCCAGTTTAACCAGACAGCTTACCGAAGGGGAACGCGACGCCTACGGTGTAACACAGCCATGGGGCGTCACACCTGCCAATGCTCTTGGCGGTGTAACCATGCGCTATACCAATGATCATCGCTTACTGATAAGGCAGGATATAAAACTCAAAATGAAACAAAATATGCCTGCTGCAACAACACAAAGTATTGTCGGGCAGCATCTAAAAATACTACACGATCGATTTCCAGCAATACCTGCAGTTACCTTTGAGAACACCTGGGTTGGGTATATCTGTATGTCCAGTAACGGAGCACCTGCTTTCGGGCAGGTTGCATTTAATGTTTGGATAGCAGCCTGCCAGAACGGTATAGGGGTGACAAAAGGCACGGTCAGCGGTATGTTGGCAGCCGATATGGCATGTGATCGCGATAATCCTTTAACTAACGATTTACTGGCAATGGGAGTACCACAATCATTGCCTTCACGGCTGCTACTGGAGGTGGGTGCACGTGCGAAGCTTCGTTGGGAGACATGGAAGAACAGGCATGAGGCCTAACCTGCATTATTCATGAGGCGGCCTGCGAATCGGGCTTTAAGCAAGGCTGGAACGACATTTTTAATGAACTCGACCGCTTTCAATATCACAAGAATGGTCAATTGTGTCTGAAGCGAATGAGGAAGGTGCGCTGAGTGAACCAAGAAGGTTTCAACAGGCCCATATGAGCTTGTTTTAAGTGATAACTGACCAAATTGAAGAAATAGATAACCTCAGAAAAAATAAGAATCACTATCAAGTTAGCGCCGTCAGAATTTAGAAAATTCCGACGTATAGTTCAAAAGCAGGAATTTAGCTGTTTTTCAACAGCCTGCTAGTCATGAAATGGCGAGCCTATAGGACAGGGATTCGTTTTCAAAGCCAACATTGCTTTTGAGGTGTCGCACCACCCGAAACGCTGATTAATCACTATCCGCGTGAAAATAGAGTGGACGCCGGAGACAGTATCAGCAAAAATGGAACTTCCATTTGCACACTCTTCAAATTTGAGGCGCGCAAATATCCATCAAAACCGGAGGGAAAGTCTATGATTCGAAAAGCCATACTTATAAGCGCACTGATGGCAGTGGGTCTGCCAGCACAGGCAGCCAGCGACGCCTGCCAGGACGGCGAAATCGTCATCAAATTCAGCCACGTCACCAACACCGACAAGCATCCAAAAGGCATTGCTGCCACATTGCTGGAAAAACGCGTTAACGAAGAGATGAACGGTAAGGCGTGCATGGAGGTATTCCCCAACTCCACTCTTTACGACGACAACAAGGTACTCGAAGCTTTGCTTCAGGGCGATGTACAACTGGCCGCCCCGTCGCTATCAAAGTTTGAAACTTTCACCAAAAAATTCCGCCTGTTTGACCTGCCGTTTGTATTTAAAGATATCGATGCCGTAGATCGCTACCAGGCATCAGAAAGTGGTGCGGAACTGCTCAACTCGATGCAGCGCAAAGGGCTGCAGGGGCTGACGTTCTGGCATAATGGCATGAAGCAAATCTCTGCTGACCGCCCGCTTATCCAGCCCACTGATGCCGCAGGTCTTAAATTCAGAGTACAACCATCGGATGTACTTGTTGCTCAATTCAAGGCACTTGATGCCAATCCACAGAAGATGGCTTTTTCAGAAGTCTACGGTTCACTGCAGACTAAAGTCATTAATGGTCAGGAGAACACCTGGTCAAATATATACGGCAAGAAGTTCTTCGAAGTACAGGACGGTGTTACAGAATCCAATCATGGCATCATCGACTACCTGGTGGTCACCTCTACTGACTGGTGGGAAGAGCTACCGGAAGATATCCGCGATCAATTCAGTCAGATCCTGACTGAAGTCACCACTGAACGCAACGCCGCTGCAGCCGCCGTTAACCAGGAAAACAAGCAGCTGATAATAGATTCGGGTGGTGTTGTTCGCACATTAACTCCGGAGCAGAGAGCCGAGTGGGTTGAAGTGATGAAACCTGTCTGGCAGCAATTTGAGAAAGATATCGGCGCAGACGTTATCAAAGACGCCGTCTCGTTCTCTGAAAGCTAGGAGTCGCGCCATTTGATCACTTGCCCACACATGTGTTGTGGGCAAGCGGTCACTCCCGCTATTGCCAGCCTGCTATTACCAACCATGTGCAGTTTCGCGTATCACCTGAATAGCTGACTACTCCCTGCCGCGATGCCAACCTTATGCATGCCACTGAAACAAAATCATCGTGGACTGATCAGATTGAAGAATCTCTGATCGCTATCATTCTTGGTGCGATGACACTGATCACCTTTGCCAACGTCATTGCACGATACGTTTTTAATTCAAATATTCTCTGGGCACTGGAAACCACAGTCTTTCTGTTTGCCTGGCTGGTGCTGATCGGCGCCTCCTATGCAGTTAAAAAGAACATGCACATCGGTGTTGACATTATCGTGCGTGCAATGCCACCCGCAATGCAAAAGTACCTGGCAATAGTTGCCGTGATTGCCTGTCTGGCATTCAGCTTTCTGGTGATGTACGGCGCCTTTCAATACTGGTTGCCATTTGCCGGTGACCGCGCCTGGTACGAAGTGGACGATATCCCTATGCCGGAAGCCTTACAGTTTCTGTCACAGTCAATGAATGAAGGCGAGCGTTGGGAAAAGCTGCCACGCTTCGTGCCGTACTTTTGTCTGCCATTAGGCTTTACCCTGTTGTCACTGCGTTTCCTGCAAGTGGCACGACGTGTCCTGTCTGATGATCAGGTGTTTCTGGTCGCAAGTCATGAAGTTGAAGAGAACATTGCTGACGATAAAGACAACAGCAATACGGCTGACAGCAATAACGACGTCGTTAAGCAGGAGTCCCACTAGATGGAAGTCGCGCTGCTCTTTGGCCTGATCATACTTCTGCTGTTGGTCGGTGTACCCATTGCAATCAGCCTGGGACTTTCATCAATACTATTTTTACTGGTGTATTCCGACACCTCGCTGGCGTCAGTTGCACAAACTTTTTTTAGCGCATTTTCCGGTCACTACACTTTACTCGCAATACCATTCTTCATACTGGCTTCCACCTTTATGTCGACCGGCGGGGTCGCGCAGAGAATTATTCGCTTCGCTATAAACAGCGTTGGCCACTTTCAGGGCGGACTGGCCATTGCCGGTGTATTCGCCTGTATGCTGTTCGCTGCACTCTCCGGCTCCTCCCCTGCTACTGTTGTGGCGATAGGTACCATCGTTATTGCCGGCATGCGGCAGGTAGGCTACACAAAAGAATTTGCGGCAGGTGTTATCTGCAACGCCGGTACACTGGGTATCCTGATTCCCCCTTCTATCGTTATGGTCGTCTATGCCGCTTCAGTTGATGTATCAGTCGGCCGTATGTTTCTCGCCGGTGTCATACCCGGTCTGATAGCTGGACTGATGCTGATGATCGGCATTTATATCTGGGCTCGCATTAAAGGGTTGCCTTCACAACCTCGTGCAAGCTTTGGCGTCTGGCTCGCATCGGCACGTGACGCAGGCTGGGGTCTCTTTCTGATTGTTATTATTCTGGGTGGCATCTACGGCGGTGTATTTACGCCAACCGAAGCTGCAGCCGTGGCTGCCGTCTATGCGTTTATAGTTTCAAATTTTATCTACCGCGATATGGGCCCGTTAAAAGGTAGCGGTGAAGAACGCTATAGCTTGCTTGCAAAACCACATGCCCTGATCACCGCCTGGTTTCACCCCGACACCCGCAATGCACTGTTTGAAGCTGGCAAGCTAACGATTGTTCTTTTATTTATTATTGCCAATGCACTGGTTCTAAAACACGTATTAACTGAAGAGCGCATTCCACAGGCCATCACCGAAGCAATGCTTGCTGCTGGCCTTGGGCCCATAGCCTTTTTAATTGTGGTGAATCTGCTGTTGCTGATCGGCGGGCAGTTTATGGAGCCATCCGGGTTAATTGTGATTGTTGCACCGCTGGTTTTTCCAATAGCCATAGAACTTGGCATCGATCCGATTCACCTCGGCATTATTATGGTGGTGAATATGGAGATAGGCATGATCACACCACCGGTTGGTTTAAATTTATTTGTCACTGCGGGTGTCGCTCAGATGTCGGTACTGGCAGTGGTTAAAGCCGCACTGCCGTGGGTTGGTATCATGTTTCTGTTTTTGATTCTGGTGACTTACGTTCCCTGGATCTCGACGTTCCTTCCAACACTGATGATGGGGCCTGAGATTATCACTCAATGACCGGGGCATCATAGTCCGCATACAGTGTCATCATTAAAGTATATTGCAACTTCAGATTATGGGTAACACCACATCCATTGTTATGAATCCCTCAGTATTTTTTCCATCTTTTTACCCTTAGCTAATTCATCCACAAGTTTGTCGAGATAACGAACTTTTTGTGTCAGTGGATTTTCGATTTCTTCTACGCGGTATCCGCAGATGACACCTGTTATCAGGTGAGCATTGGGATTGAGTTTTGCTTTGTTAAAGAATTCTTTAAAAGTCACCTCATCTTTGATTAGTTTTTCCAAACGTTTGTCGGTATAGCCGGTCAGCCACTTGATAACCTGATGTAGTTCATCTTTAGATCTTCCCTTTTTTTCGATCTTGGTTATATAGTGAGGGTATACCGATGCAAATGTCATCTTTGTAAAGGTATCGTCGTGATGGCTGGTATCTTTCATTGTTTCTCCAATTTTTTTATTGGTGAGCCTGATCTGCGTTCACTTCGCATCTTAGCTAAAACGAGTGACTGCTTCAGCCGTTTCTCACCGCAGGATGAACGGTGAAACTATACTGAACACAGACCGATAGAAGCCGTCTGACAGCACCACCTGGCAGCACATTTTTATTATGGTTCGAGCGTGAGTGGGCCTGGGGGACTCAGGCAATTTTCAACTTCACAACTTTTGCCATGTGTGAGAAATCCTTGTCGGTTGTCAGAAGTGACAAATCGAACCGCAAACTGAGCTGCGCAATTAAAGAATCGATAGTACCTGCCTGAATCCCTTTCTGACGACAGCGATTCCGAAGCTCAGCTGCTTTTATATAGTCAGATGTTTCTGGCACTAGCATTGGTATCGACGCAAACCTTTCAACGATTAAGTTGTGAGCTTTTGGTTTGGAGAAACCTTGTAGCAGCTCCTGCAGAATTATGCCTGTGCTATAAAGTTCCACGCCGATGTTTATTGCATCGATGAGTACCTGAACCTCGGGCGCTGAAACTGGCATGTCTCTTCTCATTGCGAGTGACCACACGCTAGTATCAACTAACAACTTCACTGCCGTGATCGCTCCTTTTTATAATCAAATTCGGCA
>CAZKAQ010000049.1:0-23949 GCA_964550655.1 uncultured Granulosicoccaceae bacterium | reverse complement strand
TAAAGACATAAAAGCCAAATTCGCAGGTCGCCTCATGAATAATGCAGGTTAGTCATACATATATAGAGTGCGCGGAGGATAAAGTGCTACTGCGCACAAGCTTAATATCAGGAACAAAAAATGGAATGGACACAACAAACAATTAATTGCACTATTCGATCATGATAATCCAGGGTTCTTAGCAGAGCGCACAGCCTCGATAATGGCAACTTCTATCCCCAATTATGAATTATACGGTGAATTACTTGCCGGAGGGCTGCCCGGTCCGATTCACCATGAGACAATACAGGAGCGCAGTAGCAAACACGATTGGACTATCCGACTCCACCGCCATCGTCGACTGGCACAGATATTTTTATTTAGCTCGGCAGGTGTTTACCTGCAGGTTGGTGATGTAGAACACACCAGCACAGACCAGGCCCTGTTGTTGATACCGCCAGGGATTGCTCACGGGTTTCTGTTCTCGGAAGATGTTATCGGCGATGTCATCAGCATTCGACTGGATGAAATGCCGGAGCCAATACAACACAGATTCAGTTTATTTAGCGCCGCTACCGACACAATTTTTCTAAGGCCGCAGTCAGATCACTTTGATTATATAGCAGCTCTTATTAACCAACTGCGCACGATGTACCGAAGCGTAGCACCGAGCAAATCAGAAGTACTGACTTCACTGGTAGATTTGGTTACCTTATACCTTGTGGGCAACCTGCACGATAAAAACTCTCTTCGTCCGGCAACACACGCCGAACCAAGAAGCAGACACGATATACAGATAGATAGCTTCTGCAATCTGCTGGAAGAAAACTTCTCATTGCCATGGACCGTATCTGTCTACGCTGAAAAAATAGGTATTTCCACACCGCACCTGACTCGAATATGCCGCGCAGAGCTCGGCTCACCGCCCAATGATCTGGTGCGACAGCGACGCATGCTCGAAGCCAAACGGTTGCTCGAATACACTGCTTTATCGATTGCTGAAATTGCCTATCGTTGTGGCTTTCGTGATGCAGCTTTCTTCAGCAGAACATTTAAATCTAATCTGGGTATATCGCCCAACCATTATCGTAAACAGCTTGACAGATAAACAAACGGTACCAGACAAGCAATATACACCTGAT
Source organism: uncultured Granulosicoccaceae bacterium (assembly GCA_964550655.1). GTDB lineage: Bacteria > Pseudomonadota > Gammaproteobacteria > Granulosicoccales > Granulosicoccaceae. Next base: position 22,828 of record CAZKAQ010000049.1, on the reverse strand, counting down.
GAATAATGCAGGTTAGTGTTTCTTATGACCAATAAAGTCGCATTGGATTATCTACCAGCAGCTTCTGTTGTTTTTCAGCGGTATCCGCAATCAGAGGAATCAACTCCAACAACTGCCCGTCATCTGGCATGTGAGATTTCATATTGGGATGTGGCCAGTCGGTGCCCCATAAAGCCCGGTCCGGATAACTATCTACAACGCACTTCATAAACGGCACTACATCAGAGTAGTTCATATGGCTGCCTCCCTGTGTTGTCAATCGTTCAGGGCATGAGACTTTAGTCCAGAACTTGTCATCTTCCATCAAATCTAAAAACTGTCTGAAATCCGGGTGATCAACACCCTTGCCGATATCGGGCCGCGCCATATGATCAAACACTACGGTAAGCGGCAGGCTTTTCAGAAACGGGATCTGATCAGCAAAGTCTGCCGCCTCTATATAAACAATAATATGCCAGCCCATTGGGGCTATCTTCTCGACGATCTTCTGATAGTGTTGCCGCGGTTTCGGATCGACCAGTCGGCGCACAAAGTTAAATCGCACACCTCTTACTCCTGCCTCGTGCATGATTTGCAATTCTTCAGTGCTTATTTCGTCATCAACCACGGCCACACCGCGTGCAAGATCACCTGCAGCACGCAAACCATCAATAAGTGCGTCGTTATTTTTACCGTGGCAGGAAGCCTGAACAATAACATTGCGAGACAAGCCCAAATAATCACGCAATGAAAACAGATCATCTTTGGAGCCCGTACACGGCGTGTACTTTCGCTCGGGCGAATACGGAAAAATTTCTTCAGGCCCAAAAATATGGCAGTGTGCATCTACCGCCCCCGCTGGAGGAAGGTATTGTGGTTTACGCGGGTTTCGGTGCCACACCATCCAATCAGGGTCCATCGCCATACAGTAGTCTTCTCTCTAATTTCTTTTCATTGTACTAACTGTTTAGCCAGGCTGGTCTGATCTTTTGATTTCGAGAATAGTGCGGGTTAAAGGTCTATGTGATTACACATGAACCACACAGATGCTTTTGCAGTGGCTGAGACAAACACTGTTGCTATAGAAAATCATCTCGTCGTGGCGTGAAGCAATCGACCAGCTCTCCTGATTCAAGGCAGACACAACCGTGTTCCGCGTTGGCCGGAATTACAAAGCTGTCGCCAGTGGAAACTTCGAATGCATCGCCATCTATAAAAAAGCGAAAACGTCCTTCCTTAACGAAAGTCGATTGTATATGCGGGTGACTGTGCAACGCCCCTTCAGCATTTTTGGGGAATTTGAAAGAAACCATCATCAACTGTGGGTGATCAGCGAGCACCTGACGTGTGGTGCCGCCATCGACCTGGACTACTGGAAACTGACTCATTGTAGTACCTTACTAAGTGTATGAATTTATTCTATTACCTGGATCGGCTGACGATTTGGTCCGGTACGTGGTGGCCAGCTGCAATTGCGAGTTACAGTAGCCGGGTGCAATGGCAAGTGGAATCGATCCTTACTGGTTCGTACCGGATTGTAGCTTACAGCTTCCTGCAATTTCCATAGTGCCAGTACGTTAATAGCATCAATGTCGCGTACTTCACTCATTTTCCCCTATGTTGGCGATAAAGCGGAAACTACATTGAAGCAAATGTCGATGCTCTGTCGCCAGGGATTCAGATTTACCGTCACTCCAGAGCGTTGATTTCCGATTCCGGGAGTCGCAGGCACCAGAGTGGCTGAGTGCATCAGTGTTGCCGGAGGCACCGATTTGTACTAATACTGCTGCAAAAAAGTTTGTAGTGTGAATTGAATCTAGCAGCATACAAATTGTCTTTCGCTCGATAGTGTTCCCCTGTCCGTTTAATAACACATGAGAAAACAAATGAAATTTCGAACAACTGTTGTGGGAGCTGTTTGTGCAATGGGGCTTACGCTAAATGGAGCTAACGCTGCCGATACCATCAAGGTGGGCGTACTTCACTCTTTGTCCGGTACGATGGCAATAAGTGAAACTACGCTAAAAGACACAATGTTAATGCTTGTTGAGCAGCAGAATGCCAAAGGCGGCCCGGGTATAACCCGATCAGATCTTTTGCTTATCAATAAAGTTGATCTGGCACCCTACGTTGGATCGTCACTGGAAGTGATGGAGTCAGATACCAGGCGTATGCGTGGTGATAAGCCCTATGTGTTCTGCAATCTAAAAGAAGGTGCTGGAGTTGACCAGATTGTATCTTTTGTTTGTGAACAAGGCATGTTGGAAACGAGTGTAGTGTGACATTCAAAGTGTATGAGTGAGGGCCTGATATGTGGTTCTGAGAATTGACCACAGTTACTGTCAAAATAAGTCTGCGCACGATATGCTCTACCGATCTTGAAAGACTTGGCCAATGCGCGAAATAAGTGCCTGACAGGAGGAAACAATGATCAGTCAAAAGCTCAACGACACACTCACACTCATAACCCCGGGTACCCCTGCCGGAGCGGTACTGCGTCAGTATTGGCAGCCGGCAGCGCTGTCTGAAGAGTTGACAGGGCCGAGGCCGGTTGTGCCTGTAAGGCTGATGGGTGAAGATCTGGTTCTGTTTCGCGATCAGCAGGGTGAGCTGGGACTGATCGACCGGCATTGTCCTCATCGTGGTGCAGACCTGTGCTTTGGTCGCCTGGAAGATAACGGAATACGGTGCCCGTTTCATGGCTGGCATTTTAATCGACAAGGTCAATGTGTTGAGCAACCCGGTGAGCCGGAAGATTCCTTAATGCATACGCGGATTAAAAACACTGCCTATCCGGTAGTGGAAAAAAACGGGATCATCTTTGCCTGGCTTGGCGAGGGAGAGGCACCGGATTTTCCAGCGCTGGATTGTTTAGTCGCGCCGGAAACTCATGTATTTGCATTTAAAGGATTATGGGAATGCAACTGGTTACAGGCACTGGAGGTCGGAATTGATCCGGCTCACGCGTCCTTTCTGCATCGTTTTCTGGAAGACGAAGATACCAGCGAGGGTTATGGCAAACAGTTTCGTGATAAAGCGGCCGGCACAGAGATTCCAATGACGCAGCTTTTGCGTGACTACCCGAGGCCCGAGATTACAGTAGAAGACACCGACTACGGATTAAGACTAATAGCCTTGCGTCAGTTAAATGATGGACGCACGCACGTGCGTGTGACCAATCAGATCTTTCCCTGTGCAATCAGCATCCCGATGTCCAGAGAAATGATTATTACCCAGTGGCACGTACCCATCGATAACGAGAATTGCTATTGGTACTCTATGTTTACAAGCTTCGATCAACCAGTCGACAAAGAACGCATGCGGGCACAACGCCTTGCGGAACATAGGCTTCCCGACTATGCACCAGTTAAAAACCGCAGTAACAACTACGGCTATAGCGCTGAAGAACAGGCAAAGCTAACCTATACCGGCATGGGGATGGATATCAACGTACACGATCAGTGGGCGGTTGAGTCATTGGGTCGTATTCAGAATCGTACCCGTGAACACCTCGGGAAAACTGATGTTGGCATTATTCGTTACCGAAAAATGTTGCGCGCTGCTATTGATTCGATGCAAAACGACAGTGGCAAGAGCTTACCGATGACAAACGGAGTCAAACCGACTTCGATCACCGGTCCGGTATCAAACGATACCATCACCAGTTCAGAGGATTGGCGTTCCGCATTCATTAACAGTGATGCAGAGCGACGTGCCAACTGCAGCGGCTGGAATGCCGGTTTGTCTGATTCATAAACTTACCGGTAAGCTAAACTTTTGGGTATCAGATGAGGGCAGGCGTCCAGGTGGCAGAACAATATAAAGAAAAAATCCTCAGTGGTGATCTTGTTCAGAATCAGTTAGTGAATGAACAGACTGCAGCGGATGCAGTGAAACTTGCTGAGTCTGTCGCGAAGAGTGAACTGGAAACCATTCGTATTCTGTTTGCAGATCAGCACGGAATATTACGAGGTAAGACTGTTGTAGCATCCGCTTTTCCATCTGTGCTCGCTAACGGATTAGGTGTGCCGGGTACTTTATTGTTAAAAGATACATCGCACAGGACCAGTTTCCCGGTCTGGACTGATACCACCTCTGAACATACTGGTCCTCTGGCGGGTGCTTCCGATGTATTGCTTGTGCCTGAACCTGCAACATTTCGAGAGTTGCCATGGACCAACAAGTCAGCCTGGATATTCTGCACGCCTGTATTAAAAAGTGGTGCTACTATCGATTTTGCGCCACGTACAGTATTGCAGAAATCAGTAGATGCATTAGCGAAGCAAAACTTACAGCTTATTGTCGGGCTTGAAGTCGAGTTCCATGTGTTTGAATTGCTAGACGCGCATCGTGAGCATGCCGACACCAGTATGCCGGGTAAAGCGCCGTTAACTCGATCGCTAGCGCAAGGCTACCAGTTCCTCACTGAAACCCGCTATGCAGATCTTGAGCCCGTGATGGATGATCTGCGTCATCATTGTGAGCATCTGAATCTGCCTATCCGTTCGATGGAAGTGGAGATGGGGCCAAGTCAGTTCGAGTTTACTTTTGAACCCTCTGATCCGATTAGCCATGCGGACAATATGATGATGTTTCGCACCATGGTTAAAGAGGTGTGTTCCCGACAAGGTTTACACGCATCATTCATGTGTCGACCCAAACTTGAAAACATAGCTTCTAATGGCTGGCATCTTCATCAGTCGCTTATCAATGTTGCTGATGGTAATAACCTGATGATGCCTCATGCCAGTGGGGAATTATCACCATCAGCCGGTCATTGGATAGCAGGCTTGCTCGCGCATGCCAAAGAGAGTTGCCTGCTCACCACACCGACAGTGAATGGTTATAAACGGTATCAGCCTTATCAGCTTGCACCGGACAGCATTCAGTGGGGGCGCGACAATCGAGGTGCGATGATTCGCGATTTAACCAGACCGGGTGATACAGCCAGCAGAATCGAAAATCGTGTCGCTGAAACTGCAGCTAATCCCTATTATTTTTTTGCATCGCAGATTCTTTCCGGTCTTTCCGGTATAGAGCAAAAACTTGCCCCGCCGGCTGCAATAGAAAAACCCTACGACAATACCTGTGAATCACTTCCCTGCAGCCTGATTGAAGCCATTGAGTTGTTCTCGTCTTCATCGTTGTATCGAAATGCGCTGGGAGATGGATTTGTTGATTACCTGGTGACCCTGAAAAATGCCGAGTGGAAGCGCTACAGCATGACAGTATCGGACTGGGAACATTGCGAATATTTCTCACTTTTCTAGTCTGTATTTTCACGGGTTAGCAGGAAATTTCATGACAAAACCGAACATTCTGGCTTTTGAAACATATGAACAATGGGATGCTGATCCAATGGCTCAGCTATTCACTGTGCATCAGTTTCCGGCCAGCGGTAACTTGAGTGAGTTGTCTGCAGATACTTGTGAGCTTATAAAAGCGTTTGCGTTTAAAGGTCATTCGACACTCGGGTCCGAGATCATAGATGCCTTTCCCAACATTGGTTTGATCGCTAATTACGGCGTGGGTTACGACACCATTGATGTAGATCACGCGACCGCACGGGGAATTAAAGTCACCAACACCCCTGATGTTCTTACTGATGATGTTGCAGATCTGGCTGTCGGTATGCTGCTGGCGCTGAATCGAAGCATGATTGGCGCAGATGCGTGGGTGCGTTCAGGCAACTGGTCGGCCATTGGCGCTTATCCGTTGCAACGTACCTTATTGGGCGTTGCTGTCGGCATTGCAGGGCTTGGCAGAATAGGGCGCGCGGTAGCAGAAAGATTGCAAGGGTTTAAAACAGATATTCATTATTATTCAAGATCTGCAAAAGATACCCCCGGCTGGACTTATCATGATGATCTCGTTGATCTTGCGAAAACAGTAGATATACTCATTGTTGCAGTATCCGGTGGGCCTGATACTGCACAGATGATCTCAAAAGAAGTGATCGATGCCATTGGTACTGACGGACTACTGGTCAATTGTGCGCGAGGTAGTACGGTTGATGAAGATGCACTGATCAGGGCCCTGGAGACAAAAGCGATTCGTGGTTTTGCGTCAGATGTTTTCAATAACGAGCCAATTATCGATCAACGCTTTCTGGAATTTAACAACGTGTTGCTGCAACCACATCATTCATCCGGCACGGTCGAAACTCGAAAGCGCATGGGCCAGCTTCAGCGAGATAATCTACAGGCGTTCTTCGAAGGTCAGCCGCTGCGGTCTCCGGTTAACTAAAACCGATTATATAAATATTCCCGCCACGCGCCGAAGGGGATCGGGTGAGATGTGACGCGCTATTGGCTCTGGCGTCGAATAGACAGTCTGTCATTTTAGGTTTGACAATAAGTTCACTGCAAGTGCTACAAATGCAGACACAAGAGCTAAATCCACAGGTCGCCTCATGAATAATGCAGGCTAGTTACCGGTCTTGACTCATCGGCTGCCTATGCATTCACACGGCTTAAACAAATTGCTGACCAGCACAGTGTTACCTTTGCGATAGCCAATGTAAATCCAGCCATCAGGAAGAGCTTTGATGCTCTCGATTCAAATCAAATTACATCCCTGATATTTGATGATGTTGAACAGGCGGTTGCCTGGTTTGATGAAACTGAAATTGATCGTCAGGCCAAACAGGGAAATTATTTTGAAGCTCAAAGTTTAATTCGGTATTTTGAGAGCGTCATACCCGAAGATGACTCATCGAATCACGTAAGTATGACAGAAAGACTACGTCATTATATGAGTCTGCAGACGTTTGCTGCGGGAACCGAGTTACTGCAGGAAGGCACACCTGTAGACACCATTTACTTTATAGAATCGGGTGAGGCCAATGCTCAGACAATACTTCCGGATGGATCTGTGAAGATCCTGAGAGTGCAGGGCACCGGTACTGTTGTCGGTGAGATCGGCTTGTATACCGGCGCACCGGCAACTGCTACCGTGGTGGTTAGCAAAGATGCTGAACTATTCGCCATATCTGTTACAGAGCTGAGCACTATGGAGTCACATGATCCGCACCTGGCAGTCGCGACTCATCGTTTGATTGCGAGCACATTGGGCAGGAAGCTGACACAGTCTAACAATGCTCTGCTGGCTTTGCAGAAATAGGCATTACAACTGTGGGCAGGCCTATACAATTCGATTGAATTTTATAATATTTCATCTTTATGTGATCCGGATCTTCTGGATATTGGTGTCTGTGATCGGTATTATCGATTAAAGGCGATCATCACTAAAAAGATAACGGGATCATTTCACTTTGGAAATAACAACCTGGAATATTCAAGCAGCACTGGGTGTAGATGATGTGGTTGATCCTTTACGAATAGTCAACCACATAAAGGCGTTTGGCAATAGTGAAATACTGTGTATTCAGGAAGTCATAAGAAACGAGTCAGATGATAGTTACTACGGACTGGCTGAAGAGCTGCGTTCGAATTTTCCCGAATACGAAATGATGTTCGGTCCTGCAGTTAATCGAACTGAGGAAAAAGGCCGGTATCAGTTCGGCAATCTAATTTTGTCAAAAGTACCGGTTGATGCGGTATTTATGCACCGACTGCCGCAACCGTCAGACCCGACCACCCGCACCATGGCCCGTCAGGCTATCGAAATTATTGTATCGTACAATGATCAGCCATTGCGGGTAGTAACCACGCACCTTGAATACTTTGGTATACAGCAAAGAGAGGCGCAGCTTCGATACCTTGGCGAATATCAACAAGAGTGCTGTGGGCGATTTAATAAGCCTTCACCTTCCGGAGAAGGGTCCTACGTCGCACCACCTGAAACTAACCGAACCATTGTATGTGGTGATTTTAATATGGAATCTGGCACAGATCATTATCAGCAGTTTCTGACTTATGGATTTTCTGATGCCTGGACCATTGCACACGGCAGCCACCCTCATGCTCCCACTTGTGGGATATATGATCATAAACAATGGGCCGATGGTGAGCACACGAGAGATTTTTTCTTTGTATCAGACGCATTGACAGATGTAGTTGCGGACGTACAGGTCGATACCAAAACACAGGCATCTGACCATCAGCCTGTTAAGCTGATATTGAAATAACTGAAGCTATTGATTCAGTTTGCGGCGTACATGGTAGCTAAGTGCGTCGACCATCGCTACCAGTAACAACATGGCGATGATGACGCTTGCGGCCTCATGCATGTAAAACAAACTGAGGTTGTAGTAGAGCAACTGACCAAGACCGCCTGCGCCTACCACACCCAGCACTGTTGCTGCACGAATATTATTTTCCCATCTGTATAACGTATAAGAGAGCATCTGCGGCAGCGCCAGTGGCAAAGTCGCATAACTAAAGGCTGCTAACGCGGGCGTGCCGTTGTCACGTAGTGCCTGTGCCGGTGCTGTGGGAATGTTTTCAAGCGTATCTGCAAACAGGCGTCCGAGTACACCGGTGGTATGCAGCGCCAGTGCCAGGGTGCCTGGAAACGGACCAAGGCCTGCGGCAATAACAAGCAATGAGGCCCACACAAGTTCAGGTACCGAGCGCATTGAAACGAGCACCAGGCGGGTAGAACTGCGCAGGACTCGGCGCCAGTAAGACTGTTGGCCTGTATTGGCTGCAGCCACTGCGAGTGATAGTGAAATCAATGCCGCCAGTACCGTGCCGATGAGTGACATGGCAATTGTCTCAAGCCCTGCCCGTGCCAGACTTTTCAGAAACTTGACTTCTGTCACCGGTGGAAAGAAGCCACCGATAAATTCCTGCATTTTGGCAACTGAGCCTGGCTCGAAGAATACGGCGAGTTGCAGATCAAGTGTGATAAAGCTCAGCACTACCAGCACTGCCAACAGCAGTAAAAACCAGCGTATTGAAGTGCGTGGTGGTCTTTGAGGCAGCTGTGTCAGATGACTCATTCGCCTGACTCCAGCCAATGTCTTAGATAACGACTGATCTGATCTGCAATGGCTACCAGAAGAATAAACACCAGTAGTATGGTGGCGACTTCATCACCTGCGAAAGCCTTCATGGAATTATCCATTTCCTGTCCGAGGCCACCGCCGCCGACAAAGCCCATGATGACTGACGAGCGTATCGCACACTCCCAACGGAAAACGGTATAAGACGTCAGTTCCGTCGCACTCTGTGGCAACGCTCCGTAGAAAAATGCACTGCACCTTGAACTACCGTTGCGTAACAGGGCGCGGGTTGATTCCGGATCGGCAGACTCGATCACTTCAGAATAGACTTTACCCAGCATACCGGTATAAGTCAGTGCAATTGCCAGCACGCCGGCAGTAGGACCAAGTCCGACCACTCGTACAAACAAGAGTGCATAGACCAGCTCCGGTATGCTGCGCAGAAATATTAACAGCCAGCGGATCAGTACACGAACAGCGCCACGCCAGCGGCTCATGGGTCGGCCCAGTGATGACTGCGAAAGAGTTGCCGTGGCGAGTAACGTCAGTGGTGCGGCTGCTATAAAAGCCAGTGTTAAACCAGCCGTGGCTGTGGCAATGGTGACCCAGGTTGCTTTGAGTACAAGCTTGAGAAAGTCAGGCTCGGTTGCCGGTGGTATAAACGTTGAGAGAAAGTCGCCTGTAGTCGCAAGAGACTGATCATCAAATAATGTCCAGGGTTTAAACTCACTTGCGACGAGCAACGGATAGGCGAGTATAACGGCCAGTAACACCCAGCCCATTCTTCCCGACCATGCGGGATCTTTAAACTGGTTATTGCCTTGTAGCGTGCTGGCCATTGAATCTAGTCAACCCGCTCAGATGCTATGCGTCGACGGTGATGACGCTGTTACTTGAGTCGTATCTGGCGCTAAAGGAATAATGCTGGCCTCTGCCTGATCTTCGTAACCGAAGTACAACTCTCGAATTGCATCTTTTTTGATTGCATCACTTGCAAGGTCAAATAACAGTTCACCTTCTCTTAAACCGATGACACGCGGAAAATTCTCCAGTGCCAGTTTAACCTGGTGCAGGCTGCAAATAAGCGTTTTGTTATGTTGACTGCAATGATTGATTAAGGTCTGTAGTGTTTGTCCGGCCAGTGCCGGATCAAGTGCTGACAGTGGTTCATCAATCAGCATTGCCCGTGTTTCGCTGACCAGGCCACGTGCCAGACTGACTCGCTGTCTTTCACCACCGGATAAACGGTCTACGCGGTGCCAGAGTTTGTCACCAATAGAAAAAGCATCCAACGCTTCATAGGCAAGCTCGGCATCACGGGTTCGCAACAAGGAAGAAAGTGATTTTACCAGTGACCAGACTGGCAGACGACCTGCGAGAACTGCGGTTGCAACGCGTTGTCTTGGTGGCAGGGGAGGCGCCTGTGGTGCAAGAAATAACTGCCTGCGTAATTTGCGCATGCTGCGACTGTTAAGTTGCCACGGGTTTTGACCGGCAATTTCAACGCTGCCATCGGTTGGTTTAAGGGCGGCGGCAAGCGTACTTAACAGCGTTGTCTTGCCAGCGCCGCTTGGGCCTATGACTGCAATTTGCTCACCCGGCTGCACACTGACCGATACTTGTTGTATAGCCAGTGGATCATCGTTTGATGACGCGCCCGCTTGCGGTCCGCCAGTTCGGCGGACGCTTATATTATTGCAGTTAAAAGACAGACCAGACATTGAAGCACCGTTACAACGGAGCTTACCGCCGGGCTTTAACGCTGGATAAGTTTATTTGATTAAACCAGCGCTTTTGGCAGCAGTTTCTATGTCTGCGTAGTTTTCTGAACTGGTAGGGATGAATCCAGTCGCACGTTGCAGATCGAGGATCTCTTTGCCTGTTTCATCTTCCGGCGACAGTGACAGGAATGCATCAGTGATGGAACTCTTCAGTGTTGAATCCATGTCTTTGCGGACTGTCCAGTTGTAGTCAAAGTAGGTGGGTGTGGTGTAGAAAACATTGACCTTGCTGGTATCAATTTTATTTGAATCAACCAGCTTCTTCCAGACACTGGCGTTAAGTGCGCCTGCATCTACCTTACCGCCTGCAACTGCAAAGGCTGTTGCATCGTGAGCACCGGAAAATGAAACCCGCATGTCTTCGTCCGGATCGATTCCGTCCTTAAGCAAAAAGGAGCGAGGCATCAGATGACCGGAGGTAGATGATGGTGAGCCAAAGGAGAAGGTTTTTCCTTTCAGGTCGGAGAGCGATTTTATGTCTGAATCTGCGCTGGTGATAAACACAGAAGTAAAGACTTCATCTTCAGTTCTTTGAATAATCGGCTCTACTGCATCGCCTGATCTCAGTTTGGCCTGTACAAAAGTGAAACCGCCAAACCAGGCGAGATCGATTTTATCATTGACCAGCGCTTCAACGGCTGCACTGTAGTCGGTTACCGGTACAAAGCTGATGTCTTTTCCGGTTGCTTTGGCCAGATAGTCACCCAGCGGTTCGAATTTGCGTTGCAGCTCTGTGGGGGATTCATCGGGAATTGCGGTGACGCGGAGAGTTTTTTCATCGCCAGCGAGAGCGGTATTAAAAACAAGTGTTGATAGAACGAGAAGGAGTAAAGCAGATAGTTTGGTAGATAAGAATTTCATTGAAGAATGCCATTTGTAGGTTTTGGAATTGTTGTTGCTGCCCTACAGACAACCGGTGCGGAACCTATTGGTCGAGAACACGGTTCTCGACACAGCACCAACCGATATTCTATGGGATATCTCCCGTACCGGCAACCACGTAGACACGGCGCAGGTCTCATAAGTTCCCTATACTCGACAATCTAAAAGCAGGCATGGCACATCTGGTGGCGAGTGCCCGGTCGGTTTGCGACAATTACTGCGGTTGTTTTTTCGGCGTTTTGATGGTTCGGAGTAATGGATTGCTGTGGAGCCTGCATCGACGGGAAAACATGTATTGCCGAGACTCCCGATATGGTGGTGATGCAGATTTTGATGGTGTTTCAAATCTACCGGATACCGACAGCGCTCGTGACTCCTGGCTGATTCTATCGGGACTCCTGCATTATTGGCGTAGCTATTTATGATGATAGACTGATCGCTATATAGTATTTAAATGAATAGCGATGAGCCTGAAGCAACATATTCCTGGTAGAATATTACGTTATACATCTTTGCTGTTGTTGGCTGTAAGCAACCAGGTCTTGTCTGCTGATGTGGCTGTCCTGTACGAGGGTACTGATTTCACCGGTGCATCTTGGTCTGTCCCTGTCGGAGACTATGACACCACAGATCTCAACGCATCGTCTATTGGTAACGATGCAATCTCATCGCTTACGGTGACAAGTGGTTACGCAGTGCAGGTTTGTAGAAACAGCTTTGCCGACGTGGGTGACTGTGAGACTTTTAGTTCCTCAAGCGCGTCGTTGGGTTCGCTGGACAATGCGGCATCTTCCATCAGAGTATTTGAAGATTCAAACACGCAGCTGACGCTGGTTGATCAATTCCCGAAGGATCTTCAGCTCTACCCGAGGGATACCGACACCAACACGGCACCGGTGACTGTATCGGGTGTACTCGGGCAGGACAGCACTGCAGCGGTTTTAAATGTTTATCGTGATGGCACTCTGTGGAACAGCTGGTCGCACGATAAATCGACGTCTGTAAACTTTCAGTTTGAACTTGAATTACCTGCAGAGCTTGTCGACTACAAATTTGAACTGCTGACTATTAATGACAGCACTACTGAAACGGTGGTGGCATCGGCTGAATCTGTTGTCGCCGGAGATGTCTTTGTTATTAATGGCCAGTCCAATGCGGTCGCAGGTCTCTATTCAATTGCAGGGCCGGGTACTCAGGACGCAAGCCACTATATTCGTACCTACGGCGGTTGGGGTACAGACACCTGGAACGATAACGATGACTGGCATGTTGTACAGGCAGAGTGTCAGCCACGGACACAGCCGCTCGCCTGTGTGGGGCGTATGGGGTTGCGAGTTGCCGCTGACCTGTTGGCAAACGTGCAGATTCCGATTGCTGTAATCAATCAGAGCAGGGGCAATCAGTCTATTAGCTACTTTGCGGCCAATGCAAAAGATCTTAACGATCTGACCAGCAACTATGGTCAACTCCTGAGTCGCCTTCAGAACGGTGGCATCGTCGATAACATTCGTGCGCTACTGTGGTTTCAGGGTGAGAGCGACAGAACAGATAATAAAGCTCACTTCAAACAGTTTTCTGCGTTGTTTGATCGGTGGCAGACTCAATACCACTCGGTAGAACAGTATTACGTTTTTCAGATTCGCCATACGTGTGACCCGTCAGATGAGGAGTTCGGCTTAGGGTCCCAAATCAGTGACTTCCAACGGAAGTTTGCCAATGCACGGAGTAACGTCACACCGGTTTCAACTACCGGTCTGGATGGCCATGACGGATGTCATTTTCGATATGAAGGTGGTTATCAGCAAATGGGTGACAACGTTGCCCGTATTATCCGACGTGAACTCTATGGCGAAAATCTCGACAACGCAGATGCGCCTGATATCGTTTCCGCATCGCGCTTCGATGACACCACACTGGAATTAACATTCACCGATGGCAATACCCTGGTTGCGGATGATGGTTTTGAAGCACTGTTTGAAGTTCGCGATCGCAAAGACAACATCTACAACATCACCGCTGGTGTCGTATTGAATGGCACGATTGTACGGCTTACTATGGAAACGCCTGTTGAAGATGACGATGAACTGTATTTAAGTTACTTGAGTTTACCGGGCGATCAAAACTGGTTAACTAACGAGGCAGGTATTGGCATATTGTCATTCCTCGACTTCCCTGTAAGCATTTTGCAGGATCCAACAGGTCCCGTTGCAGGCGGTTGTACCACAGGCTCAAGTGCAGATCGGTTCGATCCGTTATTTTTCATTCTCCTGATAATCTCTATTGTCACGCTGGTGCGTCGAGAAAAACATACGGATTCGAATGATTTTACTTATGTATCTGTCTATGCGGTTTGACGGCACTAAATAATTATCGACTCCATGGCGCGTTGGCTTGTGCATCGATGCCGAGATCTTCCAGTGCTTTTTCAAGCTGGCTTTGTGGTAGTTTTTCTTCTCTGACCAATGACTCGATAGCGGCAAGTGCAATGTGTTGCCGGTCGACTTCAAAGAAGCGTCTCAGTTCCTGTCGATTGGCTGAGCGACCGAAGCCGTCAGTGCCGAGTATGGTCAGATTTGCATCGACGAAAGGCGCGATTTGCTGCGGCAGTGCTCTGACATAGTCTGTTGCGACGATCACAGGTGCCGAGCCGGACAGCAGTTTTTCAAGATGACTGCTTGTCGGGGTGGTGCGGGCTTTTAATCGATTATCTCTTTCTACGCTGATCGCCTCTCTGGCCAGTTCGACAAAGCTGGTAACACTGTAGATATCACTACCTATGCCGAAGTCTTTTAGTAGTATATCGGCGGCGGCAATTGCTTCGTTCAAAATGGTGCCGGCACCGAGTAATCGAACTCGCGGTGCTTTTTTATTACCTGTTTCTGATAGTTTATACATGCCCTTGATAATGTCGGCTTCAATGCCTTCGGGCAGCGACGGCTGTGCATAGTTTTCGTTCATTACGGTCAGATAGAAAAATTCATCGCGCTTTTCTTCCATCATGCGTTGCATACCATAGTCCATAATCACCGCCAGTTCATAGGCGTAACATGGATCGTAGGCACGGCAGTTGGGTATAGCGCTGGCAAGTAGATGACTTGCGCCGTCCTGATGCTGTAATCCTTCGCCTGACAAGGTTGTTCGACCTGCTGTGGCACCGAGTAAGAAGCCACGTGCGCGCTGATCTGCTGCAGCCCAGATCTGATCACCGACACGTTGAAAGCCAAAGATCGAGTAGTAAATATAAAAAGGCAGCACTTCGGTATTGTGAATGGAGTATGCCGTGGCAGCGGAGGTCCATGTGCTTATGGCACATGCCTCGGTGATTCCTTCTTCTAACAGCTGGCCGTCTTTGGTTTCTTTGTAGTAGAGCATGGAACTGGCATCTTCCGGTTCATACTTTTGTCCTTCGGGGGCATAGATGCCTATTTGTCTGAACAGATTGTCCATGCCGAAAGTGCGGGCTTCATCAGCGACAATTGGAACCAGCCGTGGTCCAAAGGCCTTGTCTCTTAAGAGGCCGCTAAGTATTCGCACGGCAGTCATGGTGGTAGACATTTCCCTGTCATCGGCCTGCAGGGCAAAGCCTGCGTAGTCTGTTAGCGCGGGACGATCAGGGGCACTGATTGTGGCCTGTTGGTAGCGTTTTGGCAGCGCGCCACCAAGTTTTCTGCGTTGTGCCTTGAGGTAGTTGATCTCCTCGCTGTCGTCAGCGGGTTTATAGAATTCAAGGTTTTCAACCTGGCTGTCGGTCAGTGGCAGATCAAAACGATCGCGAAACTCCAAAAGGGCGGTGACATCGAGTTTTTTTGCCTGATGAGCTGTCATGCGACTTTCACCGGCACCACCCATACCAAAGCCTTTTTTGGTTTTGGTTAATATGACCGTAGGTTGTCCCTTATGTGCTTTGGCAGCGGCAAAGGCGGCATAGAGTTTTTTAACATCGTGACCACCGCGGCGCAGTGTGTGAATTTCATCGTCTGACATATGTTGTACGAGTGCCGCGGTTTCGGGGTCGGCATCGAAAAATTTGGCGCGGTTGTAGTCACCGTCTTTGGAGCCCAGATTTTGATACTGACCATCAACGGTCTCTGCAAAGCGACGCAACAGTACGTTGTTTTTATCGCGTGCGAACAGTGAGTCCCATTCAGATGCCCACAGTACCTTGATGACATTCCATCCGGCACCGACAAACAGTGCTTCGAGCTCTTGTATTATCTGACCGTTGCCGCGTACCGGACCATCGAGTCGCTGCAGATTGCAATTGACGATGAACGTCAGGTTGTCGAGTTTTTCACGTGCAGCTAAAGTCAGACCGCCGATGGATTCCGGTTCATCCATTTCGCCATCGCCAAACACGCCCCAGACATGACGGCCTTCGGTGTTTGTCAGGTCACGTGCATGCAGGTAGCGCATAAAGCGAGCCTGCGTCACCGCAGACATTGGCCCGAGCCCCATTGATCCACTGGGTATCTGCCAGTAGTTTTTCATCAGCCATGGATGGGGGTAGGAACTCAGCCCGTTACCGGGCACCTCTTGTCGGTAGTTGGAAAGATCTGCTTCACTCAGTCGACCTTCGAGAAACGACCGCGCATAGATACCGGGGGCACTGTGCGGCTGGTAGTAGATGATGTCACCGTCGAAGTTGTCTGTTCTGGCGCGAAAGAAGTGGTTGAATCCCACTTCGAAAATCTCTGCTGCTGACGCATAGCTTGCGATGTGTCCACCGAGTTCGCCATAGGCTTTGTTGGCCCGCATCACCATCGCCAGTGCATTCCAGCGAATAAGATTGTTAATGCGCTGTTCGAGTGTCAGGTCTCCTGGGTAGCGAGGCTGATCGCGCACCGGGATTGTGTTGCGATAGGCTGAGTAGGGCAGGCCGTGTGTGGTAACGCCGAGCCGGCGTGCCCTGTCGAGCACCTGCGACAATACATAGTGCGCGCGTTTGGGTCCCTGGGTCTCGTTCAGCGCTTCGAGCGCTTCGACCCATTCACGGGTTTCCTGCGGATCAGTATCGACGGGCGGACTGTCCGCAGCATGGTTCGACTGGTTTGTGGTACCCATATCTGCTCCGATTTTTTGCCCTTGACCGCAACATTGGGCCGTAACACTGCGCAGCGTCATGCTATCGCTATTTATTGAGCTCAATTCATCAAATTGATGCAATATCTGACAAATAATTGAAGTGATTAGCCTTAAATTGACCATCTATTAGCGGAAGTCGCTATTATGGTGTGTATGAAAGATTCAATCGATCAGACAGACAAGAAAATACTGGTGGAATTACAGCGCAATGCTCGTCTGTCACATCAGGAGTTGAGCGATAGAGTCGGTCTGACTCCGACCCCCTGTGCGCGCCGTATCCGGAATCTGGAAAAAGCTGGCATCATCACCGGCTACTCGGCCAATATTGACGAGTCAGGTGTTGGCTTTGCAATCAGCGTGTTTGTGTCTGTGCGACTCGACCACCAGATTGATGACAGACTGTTGAATTTCGAACGTGAAATCGGCCTCATGCCCGAAGTGGTCGATTGCTGGCTCATGACCGGAAATCGCGATTATCTGTTGCGCATAGCAGTCGCTGATCTGAATGAATTCGAGCGGTTTTTAACCGGCAATTTAACCAAGGTTGAGGGCGTGGCGTCGATTGAATCCTCAATCCCTATACGGCGTGTGAAGCAGCAGATGGCTCGACTTTTTTAAAAATGAGTTTCAGTATCGCTATGCGTTATCGCTGAATAGTTTTTGCATCGTCTTGATCAGATCATCCGTATTCACGGGCTTGTGAAGGCAGGGGATTTGTGTTGATTCAATGTAGCTAAGTTTATCAGGTGATGTTTCACCTGTGACGATCAGACCGGGTAATGCAGACAAGCCAGTGAGCTTCCTGAGATTTCGAATTAACTCAATGCCGTTGGTTTGTTCCGAGAGTCTGAAGTCCGAGAGTATCAGGTCTGGCTGATCGATCTCGCGAATCAATTCATATGCACGTTCTGCTGACTGTGCGACGGTAGTATTAATGCCAAAAGAGCTTAGTACCTGTGACATAGCGTCAAGGCCGATAAGATCATCGTCAATGATGAGTACCTTTTTGCCTTCCAAATCAATCAACTCTGTAGCATGCGTTTGCCAATCCAATTGCAGTTTCGTATTGCCAGGCGCTAGTAACTCCATCAACCCATAGATGGTACGTCCTTGTAACTGAATGGTTGCTTGTGAGAGATAGAGATTACAATAAGCATGGCTTCGTGGTTTAGTTAAAGCAGGTTGCGATCAGCATTTGGCGTGATTTTTTCGCAGATTTCAATGCACGCCTGACTCGAAACAGACCGATGATTGAAATTGTGATCCACGACAGTTGTGTTAGAACAGACGCGAGATTGAACTGGCCTGCCAGACTGATCAGTATCAGTGTAGCGGCGGTTATATTCAAGAGCGTATAGCACTAGCTCTGACCGGAAATTCTGCCCGATTGCAGAAGTCCGTAAGCGAGCATATATAAAATAAACCCTGCAACACCGATTAGGTGAAAAAAGGGTTGAGGCAACTGAAAGAGTTCCGTCATTATTTCTACATCCATGTAAATTGATCGTTCCATGTCGTAACTCCGACATCAATGCCTCAACCCAGGCACCTAATTTTGCAAGTGTATGTGTAAATAAGCTATCGTTCATAGGGATGAGTGACTCCTGCTTTAGGGGGAGGACGAACTTGAAGTCGAGGTAGAAATATGGACGTGTCTATGCAAATCCTGGTTGTTGACGATCATAAAATGTTCGCCGAGAGCATCGAGTTGCTTCTCGCCGCCCAACATCAGGTAACAACGGTCTCCGATGGTAGTGCAGCAATCACACAGGTAACTGCGGACAAGCCGGACATAGTGCTGCTTGATCAGCGTTTGCCGGATATTGATGGTTTGACGCTGCTGAAGGTAATTCATGCCTTGCCAGATCCGCCGCCTGTTATATTACTCAGTGGCAGTGAAGATGTAGCTTTAATTGATGCTGCCCGTCGCGATGGTGCAGCAGGCTTTCTTCACAAGTCCCTGTCGGCAGAGGCGTTGATTGAGGCAATAAATCTGGTGGGCACCGGTGGGACGATCTGGCCGCAACTTGAAGCAGCCTCTGTGACAGAGGGCTCTGGTGAATCACACTTGTTGAACACTGAAGGTGTGAATGGCCGGATTGTGAGGGAACTGGGAATTACAGGACGGCAGATTGAAGTGCTGCAATTGCTGGTGGCGGGTATGCCCAATAAGACGATTGCCAGTCAGCTCGGTATCGCGGAATCAACGGTCAAAACACATGTTAAGTCTTTGTTTCAGGTATTAAAGGTGAATAATCGAGTCGCCTGCCAAAATCGTGCGAGAGATTTAGGCCTGCTGCAGTAAAGAAACGAGAGACCTCGAAGTGAGCACAGAGAGTCCCGATGTATTGAACTGACCCGGCGGTCGCGACTGCGTTGCCAGGAATGTCTATCTAATTGTACGTTAGCGTAAGACGATCCGGTATAATCCCGTAAATCTATTAGTTGAGCCAGGCAATGGCGCTTAACAAAAATGCAGTAGTTCTGCTTAGTGGCGGGCTGGATTCGACAACTGTTCTCGCAATTGCAAAAGATCAGGGCTATAGCCCTTATGCACTGTCGTTTCGCTATGGGCAAAGGCATCTCATAGAACTTGAGGCTGCAAAGCGCGTCGCAGACAAACAGGGTGTGGTCCGCCATGTGGTGGCTGAGATTGATCTGCGGGTTTTCGGAGGTTCGGCGCTGACTGCCGATATCGATGTTCCAAAGCACGACTCTGCAGACTCTCTAGCAGAGCACGGCATACCGGTTACTTATGTGCCTGCTCGCAATACGGTTTTTCTTTCCTTTGCACTGGCGTGGGCAGAGACAATATCTGCGCAGGATATATTCATCGGTGTTAATGCACTTGATTACAGCGGTTATCCTGATTGTCGTCCCGAGTACATAGCCGCCTATGAGCGTATGGCAAACCTTGCTACCAAAGCGGGAGTTGAAGGAGCGCAGCAGTTAAAAATACATACACCGTTGATCGATATGACCAAAGCACAAATTATTAATAAAGGCCTGGAGCTAGGCGTTGATTATGGTCAGACACTAAGTTGTTATGATCCTGATGAAGCCGGAGTTTCCTGCGGCAAATGTGATTCGTGTGTGCTAAGACAAAAAGGTTTCTCTGATGCGGGACAGAAGGATCCTGTTAGCTACGCGAGTCAGAAAGCATGAGTGATCGTTTGTTTTACCTGGCAGCCGCACCGTTTGAAGCTGCGCGCTACGTCGATATACTGCCCGATGCACATCGCGCGCGCAAACTACATGGTCATAGTTTTGTGGCGCGTGTGCGATCTGAACTGCCGGTATCTAAAGCCACTTTTGAAGGCTCTGAAGTTGATGATCTGCAGAGTCACCTTGCGTCTGCCGTTGGTCCGTTGGACTACTCGCTTTTAAATGACCATCTGTCTGTGCCTACCGATGAGAATCTGGCTCGCTGGATAGACGGGCGGCTTGAACCAGCCACTGAATATACCGGTGTTCTGAGCACCAGAGATCAAGGCGTTGATCTCGATGCTAATGGTAACGCACATATTTGGAGACGCTTTCGCTTTGAAGCAGCGCATCAGTTAAACAATGTACCTGAAGGGCATCAGTGTGGGCGTATGCATGGTCATGGTTTTGAAGTGATTCTACATGTTGAACAGAATATTCAAGGCAGTGATCTCGGTATTGATTTCGACTACCTCGAATGCATCTGGCAACCTTTACATAAGCAGCTGCATTACAATTGCCTGAATGATATTCCCGGTCTGGAAATTCCTACCAGTGAAATGCTTGCTTCGTGGGTCTGGAATAAACTAAAGCCGGAGTTGCCGCAGCTATCCTGGGTGTCCACCTATGAAACGGCAACTTCAGGATGTCACTTCAATGGATCTGAACATCGAATATGGAAAGAACAACGGTTTGAAGCGGCGACTCAATTGCGAGCGGCACCGGCGGGTGATCCAAGAGGACGGTTACACGGGCACAGTTATATCTCGCGTTTGCATTTAACCGCGCCAATCGATGAAGTGATGGGATGGACTGTCGACTATGGCGATGTAAAAGAGGTTTTTAAGCCGATCTACAAACAGCTGGATCATCACAACCTTGCTACCATAACCGGACCGGAAAGTAGCAGCCTCGCCTCGCTTGCGCATTGGGTCAAAAGCAGACTCTCTAATACCTTGCCGCAGTTGGACAGATTAGATTTATATCAGACTCCCGGCTGCGGGTGTGCTCTTAACTGGGGAAAACATTCACCGGCACTTCCGGTTTAACCTCTATGACTTATTCAGTAAAAGAACTTTTCTACACGCTGCAAGGCGAAGGCGCACAAACCGGCCGGCCTGCTGTGTTCTGTCGTTTTGCAGGATGTAATTTATGGTCCGGACTCGAACGGCACAGAGATAGCGCGATTTGTTCTTTCTGTGATACTGATTTTGTTGGCACAGACGGGCAGGGTGGCGGGAAGTTTACAGATGCCGACTCTCTTGCTGCAGCTATTGATGCCGCCTGGCCGGAAGATTCGGTTGATGCAAAGAAGTACGTTGTTTGTACCGGGGGTGAGCCATTGCTGCAGTTGGATGAAGCGTTGATATCGGCGTTACACAGCAAAGATTTTGAAGTAGCGGTTGAAACCAACGGCACAATCAAAGCGCCTGAAGGCATTGACTGGATATGCGTTAGTCCAAAGGGTACTGCATCGTTGGTTCAAACCCGTGGCGATGAATTGAAACTTGTTTATCCCCAGACAGAAGAAAGTGCACAGCCTTCCTGCTTTGCAGATCTTGAGTTTCAGCACAAGTATCTGCAACCAATGGATGGACCGTTGCAGCGGGAAAATACTCAACAGACTATTGATTTTTGTATGCGCAATCCTGTGTGGAAATTGTCGGTGCAGACTCACAAGATAGTCGGCATAGAGTAACGGCACTGTCGTTTTAAAAAGGTAACCGATATTGATCCCTCTACTGGATTGTGAAGTGCCATTTATTGATACAGAGCAAATGATCGAAGTAGATCGTGCAATGATCAATGATTATCAG
Organism: uncultured Granulosicoccaceae bacterium; assembly: GCA_964550655.1. Lineage (GTDB taxonomy): Bacteria > Pseudomonadota > Gammaproteobacteria > Granulosicoccales > Granulosicoccaceae. The sequence goes on along the minus strand of CAZKAQ010000049.1, from coordinate 1,175 downwards.
ATCAGTTTGATTCAGATGATGGAAAACGCCGGCCGGACGCTTGCGATCCTGACACGCGAGCGTTTCCTGGACGGGGATGCCAAAGGAAAAACTATTACAGTCATGGCGGGCACTGGCGGCAACGGCGGTGGTGCACTGGTGGCTGCTCGGCGATTACATAACTGGGGCGCCGAAGTCAGTGTCAGCTTAACCAGGCCAGAAGAAAAAATGACTCCTGTACCCCGCCAACAACTCAGTATTCTCAAAAACATGGGCATACCCTGCACCATTGGTATCAATAATTCCACCACCGAATCTCCGTCTGTAATCATCGATGGTCTTATAGGCTACAGTCTGAAAGGCGCACCTTATGGCACAACGGGTGAGTTGATAGAATGGGCCAACTTACAAAAAGCACCGGTTCTTTCACTTGATACGCCGTCAGGTATAGACACGACAACCGGTACAGTATTTGACCCGGTGATCAGCGCTACTGCCACCATGACACTCGCTCTACCCAAAAAAGGTCTGCGTCATCCCGATGCAGTTGATCACATAGGTGAACTATATCTTGCCGATATCAGTGTGCCGCCATCGTTGTATCAGAAGCCACCATTGGAACTTGATGTCGGGCCGGTATTTTCAAAGTCTGATGTGGTGCGGATTCCTGATTAAGGGATCTGGCAATGAAGTACAGCAGTGAACGTGTTTGTGCGTTGCTTGAAAGGCCGGTTCAGCTTGATTTCTGTGTGGGCTTGTCTGGCCTGGTTACTTTTAGCGGTCCGTTGAATCGATCACCGATCTTTGTTTCCAGCCATATAATCGTACGGTTTAATCGCTCAGATCCTGATCGGTATTTTTTCAAATATCTGGCTGCAGTTTTACTGTTGCAGAGGATCATGCTTGCACCAAGGGCGATCACAAAGGTGCCGCCGGGTATTGGCGAAATAAAATGCACCACGCCTACCAGTAAAATAACAGATCCGAGAATTAAGGTGAGTATTCGCATCGCGACTCATTGTAAAGCGTTTTAAGTATTGCACACCGGAACGGATCAGTCTGTCCGGCTAACCCGGACTATTCAAGAAATCGACGGCATCTCACTTGATCTTTGATTCCACAGCTACGCGCCCCGAGCAATTTTTTTCTTTTGCAAATATCAATAAGTATTAGCTGCAAGAAGAAAATTCACTGTG
>CAZKAQ010000048.1:0-24625 GCA_964550655.1 uncultured Granulosicoccaceae bacterium | reverse complement strand
GTCAAACTTTGGGTGCCTCCCCGGCATAGCCGGGGGGACTCCCGCTTTCGCTAGTATGCGAAACATAGCCATTGATACTATTGCGCCGTTTTACATTTCTATGTATCCTAGCGGTCCACAGCAGCTAACGTTGTGCATAAGCTGGAATCAATCCAGAAATTAGCGTCGCAACGCGGATGTGTAGCTGAAAAACATCTCATGGGTATAAGGAGATACCAGCAGTTGAATACCGTAAATACAGTACAATTATCGCCCGTCCTCCGGCATCGAACAACGCTACTCTCTACCGTAGCTATGTTTATATTTTTCATAGCTTTAGCTCTTCAATCTGCGGAAGTGAAAGCGCAATCTCTTGTACCAATCGCAGTTGTCGATTTCACGACAAGCATTAGAAACACAAATTACACGCGACGGTTGCCTGAACTAATCATTGATGAACTGGTAAACAGTGGCGAGTTCGATGTACTCGAACGTGAAAAAATGGATTCCCTTGCGGGTGAACTTAATTTTCAGGCGGGTGCATTGGTAGACCCTGCAAAGGCAGTTCAAATTGGCGGTATGAGTGGCGCCAGACTTATAGTGACAGGAAATATTGTAGAGTATGGCAGTAACAAACAGAAGTCGACACAATATGGCGTCACCTCAACCGTTTACAACTACTATCTAAAGGCACGCATCGAAGTAGTAGACTTACAAAGCGGCAGTAAACTAATGTCGAAAGTAGCAGATAGCTCTGCCACCCTGAAAAAGATTGGACTAAATTCCGTTGGCAGAGGTGAGGCCAGCCTTGGACCCGAAGTAGCCAGTAAGTTAGTCGCTTCAATCATAGAAAATAAACGGATAAGAGCAATACTGGACGAAAATGCCCCTAAAAAAGCGGATGAACCGATCTCTATATCAATCTCATCAAATCCGCCCGGGGCTGATGTTGAAATTGATGGTGTATACATCGGCAACGCAGGTGGCAGCTTCGAGACCACACCCGGAGTTCATGAAATCATCATTTCTCTGCCGGGCTATAACGTATGGAAAAAGAAAGTACTTGCGAAAGCCGGTATGACGTTTAAAGCCAATTTGACTGAGCAAGTCGACAGCAACGTAAAGATTCAAATACAGGAACAGTAGCTTCCCTGCTCGCTTCCGCATTCCTACCAACCAAAGCTACTCTATTTAAAGGATTAAAACTTCGATGATGAATAAACTAAAACTAGCCATTGTCAGTATAGCCGCTGTCGCAACAGCAACGATAGTAACAGGATGTGCAGCAGGTTCAACAGCAGGCGGTCTGGGCGGTGTACTCACGGGAGCAACCCAATCAGGTACAACTGTCGAAGGTAAAGCGACGATAGCGTCTGACTATTCCGGCCCGCGCGCCAATATGGCGGTTATTCGTTTTGTAGACGCAACCGGAGGAAGGTATAACGGTCGCCGTTGGTACACTAAGGACGCTGGTGATGCCATGGCGCGTAAGCTTACTTCATCTCTGTTGGCTACGAAAAGATTTCGAATGGTACAACGCGCCAATATGGCTGACTTATTGAATGAAATAAACTTTGGCTCATCAGGAGCAGTCGATGCAGGCTCTGCCGCAAGTTTTGGCCGTATCCTGGGTGCAAAACTTATTGTCACTGCTTCAATTACAGACTATGAAGATGCAGGTGGCAGCACAGGTGGCGCTGGTGCAAAAAAGGGCATCCTCGGTGGCCTTGTAGGCGCAGCTACCAAGAAAACTTATATGGCAGTGAACCTCGAAGTCGTTGATGTAGAAACTTCAGAAATAGTAGCCAGCGAACAACTGGAAGCAACAATCCGTGATGTCGCTGGCGGGCTTGGAGGAATCCTGGGTGGGAATGCCGGTGTGGTTGCAGGCGGTGTAGCCGGATGGGACAACGAGCCAAGGGGCAAAGCACTACAGCAGGTTATAAACGCTGCGGTCGACTTTCTGTCCGTCAATGTACCTGAAAGATACTACACTGAACCACCTACTTAATCATCATAAAGGTAGCTCCGCGCTACTGAAATACAGCTAGCTGTAATTAAATAGTTAGCTGTTTTCCAATCTGAATCCGTTGCCATATCTCATACAACAATATCGATTGTTGCTTCAGTGCCTGTGTCTCCTTTGACAAATACCATCGACACGGCATCGGCCTGTGAGGCCGCTAAACGATTGAACAATCCGTCGGCCACATTGGCTGGATGGCCTTTTATATAAAGCTGGGTGGTCAGCAGCTCCTGATCTTCTTTGAATACCTTTACGTGGATATGCGGAGCACGCCCCGGGTAGATAGTCGGTTTGATTGTACGGAATACGTAGCTGCCATCTGTATCTGTGATGTCGTGGCCAAAGCCCTGAAACGCGTGGTCATAGGCAACACTGCGATTATCAGCGGTGTGCTGATACTTTCCATTCACATCGCATTGCCATATCTCGATACGATGTTCAGCAAGTGGACGCCCGTCACAGCCGGTGAGGCGACCGCGCAAGGTAAAGACTTCTCCGCCTGCCGCCTCAACGAGGCCGGATATTTTAACCAGATTATTGTCATCATCAGGTGCTCGCATGGAGGGCTCGGGATAGAACGGCCCTTCCGCAGCACCCGGTGTCGGGTTCGCAGCCGTTGCGACTTTACCCGTAAGCCCGGCACTGGCAATCAAGCCTGTAATGCCTCTGAGCAGACGCCGGCGTGATTTTCTTTTCATATGAAATTCCATCTGCACTAAAATTCTTTTACGTTTCAGGAAAATTACCATACAGTCCTTTGATTTAACACTGGCAGAAATACTGCGGACCTTTGTCTGTTTTTCAGATGTCTTGTCCGTGGTACCATCATTCCTGTCCATAATAAGGTGCTCGAATAAACTCCGGTTGCCAGCGTCGCACTACTGTTCAATACTGCTTCATTTGTTTACTGATCAGGATGAGGAAAATGTCTGTCTGCAACAAGCTGTTAAAAATATCTGTAGCCAAACACGCTAAATATACTCAGTCACACCTAATCCTTGTGTTACTAATACTTGTCAGTAGCGCCGGTTTCTACAATTACTCCAGGGCAGAAACTATTCAAGGGTCTGATAACACTCGATTCAAACAGGCTGTAACAACCTGGCTGAACAACAACGATGAACAAAGCCTGCCACTTCTGGCAGAGCTCGCCATGGATGGAAATATTGCTGCCAGACTTTTTTTGTCACGTATAGAACGCACTGAGCGAGTACCATCACACTTTGTGTCAGGCCTCAGTCAGGAGAAACAGCAAGCGTTATTTCGAAGTCCTCAGAGACAGGGTGTGTTTAATCTTACCTGGCTACAGGTAGAAGAGAATCTTGGCAATCCGCTTGCCATTGCTCTTTCACGCTCAGGGCTTTCTTATGTAGATTTGGAAACAATAAAAACCCTGCGCTCTTACGGGGAAATACAGGCCACCGATCACCTTGTTCGAAGTGCTTCATTTCATGGTGACGATGAAGTTCGCAATAAATTATTAAACGGCCTGGCTTTTGATGATCTTCTGCCTTTTATCCGCAATCAGATAAGGCCGGAAAAAAAATATGGTTATGGTCTGCAAGCGCTAAAAAAAATCAGTGCTACCACAACGCCGTTTTCTGTACATTTAGACGATCTACAACCTCACGATAAAGAGGCAGTCTTGTATCTTGCCCTTGGCAACCCTTACGGAGAGCTTAGCGAAGTTAATCCGTGGAGAGCGCCAATTGAAAACTGGTTGCAAAACTATGCAGCCGTAAAACCCATTCACAACATTTGCTCACAACAATGTCCGCATGAAGTAAACAGCTGTGCCGTGGGTGTTTTCGGGCTCACCGGTGGCTACTACGAAGCTATCAAACTCAAGACGCCACTTGAAAGCATTGTTACGCAATCCGCTTATCTCAACAGCAACAGAGCACAACAGCAAACTATCAGACACGCAGCGCTCAGGCGTGCGGAAGATGGCGGAGAGCTTGTTACCCTGGCTGATCTGTCAAAGACGAGCCAGTGTCTGGCGGATCTTGTCTCGGCAATTCGTACCTCTGTTAAATAATAAAATCGTTCCCCCAGTGTGAGGTAGCCTGCGACCATTCAGCGTTGTCGTTGAGCCTTCCTTCGCGGGACAATCGTCCATCACGTGGTTTCGCCAGCGCCACAGCTGAAATAGTGATCAGCGCGACCGGAACAAGACCACCCACCAGTGGCGGATCGGCTATATTCCAATCTGGCGGCCAATCTGACGAAAATTGCAATATTGATCGCCCACCGTTCGTCCCTGTTTTACTCCTGCGCACCTGCTTTTCAGTTATCGCGGCAACTGCAGCAGCAGCACCGACGGAAGGTGCGCTAAATGCATTAAAACCTACACAGATTGTCGGAGCAGCGCCAATTTTACGGCATACTTCTGACAACCTCCGATTATGGCTCTAAGGACGCATTAATGAATTACCCCATAAAAGCATCACTGCTTCCGGCAGTGCTGTTTGCTGCGATCATTGTCTTTGCACTCTACGTGGTGCAACTGCTGGTTTTTCCCGAAGACAGCGGCCTGTATTCAAGAATAGTATGGGGTAACGCGATCTCACCGGTAATTTTAGGCGTTTTCCTGACAGCCTTGTATCTCTTGTGGGATAAACGACGAAAGCTCGCCAATGAGAAAAAGAAGTCGGGATGGTTTCTGAGCGATATTGCACCGCGTCTACTGGATCACCACACACGTCTTGAGCAGGTCACCGAAGAACATACAGAGCTGCGTGACAACTTACTGGCAAATCGATGGAACAGCTTACAATTTGAGGCAGGCAGTCAAAACTACAATAACGACGGCATGCTAAAACATGCCGAACTCGAAAGCGAACATCTGCAAAACTCCTACTCACTGCCGCGATTCTTTGTCTGGGCACTACCGATTATTGGATTCACCGGAACAGTCTGGGGTATAGGACTAAGTATTTCTTTTTTCTCTGACACCATGAGTGCAAGTCAGTCAGGTGCCAGTATTTCATCCATGTTGCAACAGAACATACCACTGGTAACCAAGGGTTTGTCCACAGCATTCGATACCACTCTGCTTGCACTGGTACTCAGCGTTCCCGCCACCGGACTGTTAGTAATGACTGAAAGGGACGAACGCGACTACCTGCTGAGACTGGAAGAACACTGGAAGAAATTTATTAGCACTCAATATGATCCGGCAGAAGAACTGATTGATAACGATTACTCGCATGCTCAGGCGATTGGTGAATCACTGCGTGACTTGCGTGAGGAAGCCTTTGACAGACACACTCAGGAGCCGGACCACCGGAACTAAGCTGTGTTAGCTGTCGGTACAAGCCGCAAGCCGGCACTTGATCTATTCCCTTTCATCAGCCTGTTTTTGTGTGTGATCGGTGTACTTGCCTTCCTGCAAAATCTGTTGGTTCTGGGCGACATCGGGGCATCAGAAGAAGATGCACTGCAACCACAGATCTTTCAAACGGCCTATCGCATTGAAGCCATGAGCGATCGGCTTGTTTTACACCCGCCTGAAGTAGAACTTAAAGAGATCTACAAAACACTCAATCTGGAAGAGCTTGCCGGGCTGGATCGTGTACAGCGCGCGCGTGCAATAGATATCGCCTCCAGTGGCAGAACACTGTTTCTGGAACCGACATTCAATGAACTGTCACTGCAACTGGCACTGCATGAGATCTCGACTATCAATCTACTGGCCAAAGAACACGGTATAGAATACGAGGAATTTATTCTGTTGAGCATCCACAGTGGTGGCAGTGATGTCTATCATTTCCTGAACAGAGTACTCGACATACCCTCCTTCAGACACATAAGAACAGGACTTGAGATAGCAAAGACCAACGCTTCGCAAGAAAACACACAATGAATCTCGATTCACTGACAGACATGGTATCCAACGCAGTCGGTGTGTTGATTCTGCTGCTGCTAATGACAGCGCTGCAATCAAGTAATCCGCACTCCGAACCGCCGCTGCCAATTGAACACCAAAGCGGACTACTGCCAAAGTTTTTCTATATACACAGCGATCGCCTGCAAAGCATCGACGTTAATGCAGCGTTTGCCAACGGTTTGCTCGCTGCCAGTGAAACCAGCAGCCAACAGCAAGAGGAGTTCCAGATAAGCGCAGACTTCATGGGTCAGCGCCACGATTACCTGACACTTACCATGACACCGGTAGACACTGATAAATGGCCTACCTTCGAAGACCTGAGCGAAGCCGATACCAGACTCGGCAAAACCGCCAGAGGCCTCGACAAAACAAAAGACTTTGCCTTCTTTTTTGTAGAAGACGAAGGCGACGGTATAAGCTTTATAGAATTCGAAAAAGCAAGACAATGGTTTCTGGACAGAGGTACTGCCGTCGGCTGGATACCGGTCACCGAAACCAACCCGGCTTACCTGTGTAGCTGGAGCAATGTATCTGCCTGCAGGTATAGTCCGTCACACTATGGAATCGGTGGTTAACATGAAAAGACCTGCCAACCGCTCACTGCAAAGCAGATTACAACAAATCCGTGATCGCTTCAGCAACGCAGACAGACACAGCAGCGAAGGACACAACGCCTACCGCGAGATCACAGAAGAATTAAGAGACCACTCTCTGCAAAGGCACGAGAGAAAGATCGCCGACATCAACGATCTGCAGGATTCCATTCGACTCAAACTCCTTGCGCGCACCGCCTTCTGTGCCGCTTTGCTTTTAATGGCACTATTCGCCTACAAGACCATTACACCGGACACCAACGAAGCAGCACCACAGAGTCTGGCCACCTGGATAGAACAACAAAAAATGCTCAGGCAGGTAGCACAGGTACAGCAATGGCTAAATAACGGTCAGGCAGAAAGTGATCTGCCGCCACCGGAAAACCTGGAAGAACTCCAGGCCTGGCTCGATCAAATCAAACTAAGCCCCGATCTGCAAAAGCTCGAAGAAGAATCGAGCAGCGAGCCTGGCTTTGTACCGTTTCAGTGCTCAGTCGCACCCATACAGTGTCTGGCTGCAGATATACCGAGCGCCGCAGGCGAGAGTCGCCTTGAGCTGAGTCAGCTGGTACGCAGTGCCAACTCGATGCTGGTAGGAGACGGCAACTGTGAAGGTACCGTTAATCTTATAGGTGAGTACGACAGCCTGTTCGGCTGGCGCCAGACTGAGGCAATTACCAAATCTCTGGTCGAGATATCTGTCGCCCGCTGCTTCATGGATGCAGAAGATACCGATAACGCCCAAATTCACTACACCAAAGCCTATTGTGCCTCAGTGTCCAACCCGGACCCACACGAAGCCATGAACTCCATGTATGGACTGGCAAAAATTGCATGGCTTGAAGATGATATACAACAGGTAGACAACTACACCCAATGCAGCGAAGACCTGCTTGACTATCACTTGCGCGAAGAACCCGACGTTAACACGCTTAACAACTATATCACTCTGGCACTCATGCACTACGAACTGACTGGTGATACCAGAGAATCAATCCGGGTAGAAGAAAAAGGCCTGACAGCAGCACGTGAACTCATGCCCACAGCTGAACCACACGAGGTAGAAGACCTGCTCGAAGTAATGCTTATACTACAAATGAATTTGATGGAAGGCTATTTGACACTTAACGAAACCGAGCCTCTATACCGTTTGCATGAAGACTTAAAAAGCAATCCAATGCTCGAAGACGGTGACAGACTGGTCGCACTGGGACTGCTTGCCATGCAAGACCTCGTCGATAACAATCAGGCGTCTGCAAAAGAACACCTGCTTCGCATTATCCCGCGCTACAAGGCGATGACCGAATTTACCACCGTCTGGTCATGGGACGCCTTCGACCGATGGCAGGAAGAAACAAAGTCAAGCCGTAGCGCCACAGTGGATGAACAAATCAAAGAACTGAGAATTGCACTGGATACTGAACGTCCACCGGATTCACTGCAGCGACTCAACAGAGTTCTAGCGGCCATAGGAGGTGGTTAATGTCTATTCGTGATCAACTCCTGCATAAGCAGTTACAAAAACACCGGCAAAACCGTTCAGCCACAGATCTGCACGAAACACCTGCACCCTACAAACACTGGTTACCCGGACTGAGATCACTGCTGCGCCTGCGATACCTCAAGATCAAAAATGCAGTACTGATTGAGAACAAACAATCACTGCGCTACGACGTCAGCACCGCAGAAATACACAATCGGGTTCAAAGCAAACTCGAATCAAAAGCCGGGCTATGGCCGGCCTTGTTAAGACCGGTAATTATGCTGCCGCTTTTTTTGCTGTTGATTGCAGCCACAGTCTATAGCCTGTGGCTAAGTCATCAGGCCTCACTTGAGCGTGTCGTGTTCAAAAACGATATACCGGGCTACTCGGATGCGGTCTATCGCCTCAAAGCGAGTAAAGCCGCTGCCGGCGTCCAGACAAATACCGAAGTATTGGAACAAATCAGTCAGAACATAGAAAAGCAAAACGAAGAAGTTGAGAGTTTAAAAAACGGCATCCTCAGCCACTTCAATGAAACACCCGGCATACCTGAAAAACTCAATACCTTGCTTGATGCAATACAAGAGAAAGAAATCTCCCCACAAGACCTGTACAAACTGGTCAAACAGGTGAATGATGAGTTTTTTATCAACCGCATCCCCTACTACCTGAGCCCGATGGTAGAAACCGCAGACTGCGCCCACCTGCCCCTCAGTTCGTTTTTAACCCGGCTGTTCGGTGGTGGAGGACAGGCTTCGGGAGAGACGTGCGTAATATACGCGTTGTTGTCTTTTCATGTTGACGAATTCCGCTACTACAACAACGATAAAGAAGATCATCTGGCATTCTTTACAAGACGCCTTGACGGTTTGCAGCTCAATGACAACATACTCGGCAAGGTCCACCTTGGAGATGACAGTGCCCAGATTCTTCTCAGCAATATAGATGCAACCAGTGCCAGCTCAACAGAAGCACTGAATGACGGACAACTACAAACCAAACTGATGCCGCAGGGAATGCCGGACGTCTATGGACTGGAATCCATTGCACGACGACTGCAAACAAGAGTCGTTGATCAATACGCTGATGAACTGAAACAGTCATGGAAATGGAAGTTCGAAACCGTATGGCACCGGCTGAAAAGCTCTGAGGCAAGTCTGCTGCCACTCGCGACTGCCAAACTTCAACGAAGAGTCGCGGATGCCACTGCATTTCATGAAGTGCAGCATCTGATCGATCAATCCAACGATCTTCAGGAACCCGTCTGGCTTGCTGATACGCTTGATAAATTCGCTGCCAATACACCTATAACGCCTCAGTTCCGCAATCATGTTCTGTGGGAGTTGTCGGCATTTTTCACTCACCTGGCATACGGCGAGGAACTCAAAGGTATATTGTTGAACGAATTTGCAGCCATTACACTCAACCCGCTTCTGCAGGATCAGCCACACTACTACAGCATACGCATACTGCTGCCGATCCTGCACGAAATGCATCTGGGCACCCTTGGTGACACACCGCCGGACCCTGCACTGACGCTCAGTGAAGTTGCGCGCTCTTATAAGTATCTGGCACAGCATGTAGACAGTATTGATCAGATTTCAAGAGATGCCTATCAACAGTTGTTTGGATCAACACTGGCGGAAATAAATCTCACTGACTTGCAGGTTCGAAAAAAACGGCCGCGTTTTAACTGAACAGGCGTCGTATCTGCGGACCGCTACTGAGCGAATTTAAAGCCGAATATTGGAATTTTATATGGCGATACATTATTGCCTCCTCTGCGAAAGGAACGTTGACGCGAGACGGAGCATAGGAATCGGAACCTTGATTTTAGCTCTGCTCACTGCGGGAATCAGCCTCCTTGCCATACCGTTCTACCGACCGCGATGCCAAATCTGCAACTCAGAGTGCGTTTCGAATGCAATAATAGATGGACAATTTATAGAACCACCCAGGTCCATTCGACCCTTGGTGCTCAAAGCTATTGTGTTGATTATGGGCATTGGAATGTTGGGCTCGATAATCACCCCGTTGCTTACAGGTTAGTTGCTGTCCACGTCACCACTGACAAGTAGAAAGATAAGGTTCAATTACACTCCTCCCGCTTATGGGGGTTTAAATGTAACAACATATAAAAATGGTGGATGCGCTTTCCGCTTATCTACCCTACCTGTTATCTGACTGCACTTCCTGCACTGTTACAACAGCATGGGCTGCTATGCCTTGTTCCTGACCGGTAAAGCCGAGTTTTTCACTCGTGGTGGCTTTAACGTTAACCCGATCTCTGTCTATGGCAAGATCACTAGCGACAGTCTCACACATAGTATCGACAAAATCTGCGAGTTTGGGTTTTTCGGCAACTATGGTTATATCGACGTTGTTTACCCGAAAGCCTTTTTCAGAGACCAGATCAATCACCCGACGCAATAACACGCGGCTGTCTATTCCTTTGTAGGCGGCATCTGTATCGGGGAAATGGCGACCTATATCGCCCAGTGCACAGGCACCGAGGATTGCATCTGTAAGTGCATGCAGTGCAACATCACCATCACTGTGGGCTTTAAACCCTTTGTTATGCGGTACTTTTACACCACACAACATAATATGGTTGCCTTCACAGAAAGCATGCACGTCGTAACCATGACCTATTCGCATTACGTACATCCAGGGCTAGTGAGCATGTGTTTTCTCTGCCTTTTGAACTGCCAGATAGTGCTCGGCTAATGCAATATCAGTGGCTGAAGTCACTTTGATATTATCTGCACTGCACTCTACCAGTTCGGGGGTGTAGCCGGCGCGTTGCATAGCAGAGGCCTCATCAGTGATATCTACACCTTCTTCCAGTGCACTGCTGAGTGCCTGTAACAAAAGATGATAAGGAAACAATTGAGGCGTCGCAGCACGCCATAAATGCGTACGATCAACGGTTTCCAAAACCTTTAGACTCGAATCAGCTTTTTTAAGGGTATCTACGACCGGCATGGCCAACAAGCCGCCTTCACCGCCTGCCGTCTGACTGATAAGTCGATTGATATCTTCGACCCTGACGCACGGTCTCGCTGCATCATGCACCAACGCCCAACTGGCAGGATCGACACTGGCTGCAAGATGCTGCAAGCCCTTTTGTACAGACTCGGCGCGACTGCTGCCACCGACACAGGTACTGATTTTGTGATGATAAAATTTCAGCGGCGGATCATCAAAGGTGACTTTATCGAGCACCAAAACAATGGACCGTAGTGATTTAACCTGTAAAAGTTTTTCTACAGTGTGAAGAAGCATAGGATCACCATTGATGTCGATATACTGCTTCGGCGTATCACTGTTCATCCGTGAACCCGCACCCGCTGCGGGTACTACTGCATGATAATCAGGTGGTTCCATGTCGGTACCGGTCTCTCCACCAGCCTGTCACTGACCAGCCCTTCACTGACCAGCCCATCACTGGGGCTCTGTCTGACGTGCAACTTCGTCTGGCTCTTCGGTCGCTATAGTGGCGAGGTTATCACCGCCGGGGGCTGCCTCAGGCTTTTCGCCAACAAACTGATAAAAGGTCTCACCCTCACCGATCATGCCGAGCTCACCCCGGGCACGCTCTTCTATTTCACCCAGGCCTTCCTGTAAATCTTTTACCTCGGCGCGTAAGGCGTCGTTGATATCCATTTGCTCTTCCAGTTGCTTTGACAGACGACTGACTTCTGCCTGGTGGCGTTTTACTTCGTGCACACCGCCGTCGCCCACCCAGAGACGCCACTGCAACAGCACAAACATCACAGACAATATAGCGATCAGTATTTTCAACTTAGCCGCACCCGTACGCTGACAAACAGCTACTCTGCCTGCGTTAACGTGTTGCCTGCATACACTGCACGGCTACCGAGCCTTTCCTCTATGCGCAGGAGCTGATTGTATTTGGCAATTCTATCGGAACGGGACAATGAGCCGGTCTTGATCTGGCCCGAGTTGGTGGCAACAGAGAGGTCGGCAATAGTGGTGTCCTCGGTTTCACCGGAACGGTGTGAGGTAACCGTTGTGTAGCCTGCTTTGTGTGCCATATCAATAGTGCGCAGGGTTTCAGTCAATGTGCCAATCTGATTAACTTTAATAAGGATCGAGTTGGCAATAGAGCGCTCTATGCCATGCGCAAGAATCTTTGGATTGGTGACAAATAGATCATCACCGACCAGTTGCACTTTATCACCGGTTTTTTCGGTCAGAAGTTTCCAGCCATCCCAGTCGTTTTCATCCATACCGTCTTCAATAGAGATGATGGGGTAACGATCAACCCAATCGGCTAAATATTCAGTGAACTCCTGACTGTTAAACTTGCGATTTTCAGAGGCGAGATTGTACACGCCGTTTTCATAGAACTCCGAGCTTGCAGCATCGAGTGCAAGAAAAATATCTTTACCCGCGCTATAACCGGCTGTCTCTATCGCTTCAAGTATTGCTTCAATCGCAGCCTCATTGGATGGCAGATCAGGCGCGAAGCCACCTTCATCACCGACTGCGGTGTTCATGCCCACGGAGGATAAAACTTTTTTCAGGGTGTGAAAAATTTCAGCACCATAGCGCAGTGCCTCGGAAAAAGATTCTGCACCGACAGGCATAATCATGAATTCCTGCAGATCGACACTGTTATCTGCATGCGAACCGCCATTGATAATATTCATCATCGGCACCGGTAGAGTGACAGCCTGGTCACCACCCAGATATTCAAACAACATCTGCTTTTTAGAGATGGCTGCCGTTTGCGCGCAGGCCATAGAAACTGCCAACAAGGCATTGGCTCCGAGTCGATCCTTATTTTCTGTGCCATCAAGCTTCAACATGGTCTCATCAATGTCTTCCTGTGCGGTGACATCCATGCCTTTAACCGCATCTGCGATTTCACCATTGACGTGAGCTACGGCTTTGGTCACACCTTTACCGAGATAACGTGATTTATCACCGTCTCGCAGTTCCAGTGCCTCCCTCTCACCGGTTGAAGCACCTGACGGTACAGCTGCTCTTCCGGTCTCACCGGTGGCGAGTGTGACCTCTGCTTCAAGCGTGGGGTTACCACGGGAATCGATAATCTGACGGGCGTGTATTTTTGTTATAGCAGACATTTTTACTCCGTTGAATTCGTTAAGCGTTAAGCCGGTATCTGTAGCAACCGGTTTTCCGGTAAGGCGTGAGCTTTGGTAACTGCATCAAGCTCCAACAGCCTTGCGATGAGTGGTTCGATATCAGACAACGGCCACGCATTCGGACCATCACTCAGCGCATTGTCAGGATCCGGATGGGTTTCCATAAAGAGTCCGGCTACTCCTGCAGCAACGGCTGCACGAGCAAGCACCGGAACAAACTGACGCTGACCACCCGATGCACTTCCCAGGCCACCCGGCTGCTGCACTGAATGCGTTGCATCAAATACCACCGGACATCCGGTTTCACGCATAATGGCAAGACCACGCATATCGGATACCAGCGTACGGTAACCAAAGCTCACACCACGCTCACAAAGCATAATGCTTTTGTTACCCGTTTCATGCGCCTTGGCTACGACGTTCTGCATATCCTCAGGCGCCATAAACTGACCCTTCTTGATATTGACAGGCTTACCCGCTGCACAGACGCGTTGTATGAAACTGGTTTGCCGGCATAAAAAAGCCGGTGTTTGTAATACATCAACTACCGATGCGACTTCGTCAACGGGCGTGTCTTCATGGACATCCGTCAGTACCGGCACATTTAAATCAGAGCGTACTTTTTCAAGCAATCGCAGCCCGGCTTCCATACCCGGGCCGCGGTAGCTCGATACAGAAGATCTGTTGGCTTTATCGAATGATGATTTGTAGATCAGTGGCAGCTTGTATTTCTGCGCAATCGCGAGCAGCGTTTCTGCAGTCTTAAACGTTGTTTCTTCATTTTCAATCACGCAGTTTCCTGCGATAAGAAACAAAGGGTGTTCAAGCCCTGCATCAAAACCGCACAGATTCATGATGAGAGACCCGCAGTTTTGTTGGCATGTTCGAGTGCTGCGTCGATAAAACCGGTAAACAATGGATGGCCATCGCGCGGGTTGGAGATGTATTCCGGGTGGTACTGACAACCGACAAACCACGGATGATCACTCAACTCAATGAGTTCAACCAGCGGTTCTTCATCACCGGAGCGACCGGAGACAATGAGTCCGTGTTCAACCAGTTTGTCGAGGTAGCGGTTATTGAATTCATAGCGATGCCGGTGCCGCTCAACGATAACATCCTTGCCGTAAAGCGAATGTGCAATGGTGTTGCCGGTCAAAAAGCATTCCTGACCGCCAAGTCGCATTGTGCCACCGAGATCTGTACTTGAATCACGTTGCTCAAGTTTGCCATCGCGCTGCTGCCATTCAGTGATTAAACCGATAACAGGTTCCGGACACTGATCAACAAACTCTGTGCTGTTGGCCTCTTCTATGCCGACGACATTACGTGCGAATTCAATAGCAGCTACCTGCATACCAAGACAGATACCCAGATAGGGAATTTTATTCTCACGTGCATAACGTACCGCTTTGATCTTGCCCTCTACGCCTCGAGAACCAAAACCACCGGGCACCAGAATAGCATCGACATCATCCAGTGCCGACATATCACCGTCCTGCAAGGTCTCGCTGTCTATGTAGTGGATAACAACCTTGGTCTTTCTGTTGATACCGGCGTGTGACAAAGCTTCATTAAGTGATTTGTATGACTCGGTTAATCCGGTGTACTTGCCAACCATACCTACAACAACTTCACGCTCCGGATTAAGTAATCCGTCGACCACTCTGTCCCACTCTGCAAGGTTGGCAGGCGGCGCATCAACTGCCATCTTGCGCAATACAATTTCATCCAGCCCCTGAGTGTGCAGCACGCTTGGCATATCGTAGATGCACTCAACATCAATAGCACTGATAACCGCTTCTTCGGCAACGTTGGTAAACAAGGCAATCTTTTTGCGTTCACTCGGAGGCAACACCCGATCAGAGCGGCACATTAAGATATCCGGCTGAATACCGATAGAGCGCAGCTCTTTAACCGAGTGTTGTGTCGGCTTGGTTTTCATCTCACCGGCAGTCGTAATATAAGGTATCAGCGTCAGATGAATAAACAGCGCACCTTCGGACCCCTGTTCAATACCAAGCTGTCTGATGGCCTCAAGAAACGGCAGTGATTCAATATCACCCACTGTACCGCCAATCTCAACCAGAGCAACATCCACCCCGCCTGCACCCTCGCGCACGAGCCGGATAATCTCATCAGTGATATGGGGAATGACCTGAACCGTCGCACCGAGATAATCACCACGGCGTTCGCGTGCTATGACGTTCTCATAAACGCGACCGGTGGTGAAGTTGTTTTTCTGGCTCATCTGTACGCGAACAAAACGCTCGTAGTGGCCAAGATCGAGATCAGTCTCTGCACCGTCATCGGTGACAAATACCTCACCATGCTGGAACGGACTCATGGTACCGGGGTCAACATTAATGTACGGATCGAGCTTCAACAAAGTGACACTCAGTCCGCGTGACTCAAGCAACGCCGCCAATGATGCGGCCGCAATTCCCTTACCGAGAGACGACACAACACCGCCAGTCACGAATATGAATCGTGTCATTGATTCACTCTAAAATTAGGTGTGGAAGAGATACACAAGATGGGGTTGCAGGTTACCAGATGCACCCTGATCGAACAATGACAAAGGCAGTTGCACGGTGTTCAAAACTGATACAAAGCGACCTCACGAGGCGATCAGATCTGTTGTCGGCTGAGTGTTAACTGACGTCTGGCGGTCTTATTAGCAGGATTGATCGGTAACATTAACTTATTACCAATTCGCCAGAATGAGGTAATGTCCGACGCATCGTTGAGAGCCATCAAAACCAACCAAAACCCGAACCGGGACGCGCGCGCCGAATCCTCATGAATAATGCAGGCTAGAGCGTAAAGTCGGGACCACAGAGATCAATAAGTACATCGTCGTGAAAAACAAGCAGCACCCGACTGCGCAGCCAGGGCGGAACACGTCTTTGCTGCAACAGCGACTTGACCGATGTCGATTGCCCGGCTGGATCAGGCCGCCATCGTTCACCACCACGGCGATTGCGCACCTGCAGTGCCTTACCAATGTAAGGCTTCAGCCTGGCGTGAGCGGTGGCATCAAGATGCCAGTCAAGCTCACTGATAAAAAGCGGTACATCAGTTTGCTGCCACTGATAGTCGAAGTCAGGCAGAGGATCAAACGCACCCCGCTTCGCTATAAACAGTTCATCCTGGTATCGGGCGACATCAGCATTACCAAAACCAGTCAGGCCCTGGCCATCTGTCTTGCCATCAACCAGATCACTCAACAACTGCCGTAGCTGTACTGTCGATGGCACTTGAAAACCCTGGCTACTGATCCAGTGTCTGAGCAGATTCTTCTGCCGCACCTCTGCCAGTGACTGCAGACGCGCCACCGACAAGCGGTTTGCCATACGCTGGAGCGCTGGTGCATCCTGCTCTGCCAGTTCACCGGTAAGGGTGAGTGCTTCGGCACAGTGGGCGGCACTGCGCGAGATATTTAGAGCGGCGCGTGGCCAGCGTTTTTGCATCAGCGGCAGCAATTCGTGCCTCAGATAGTTTCGATCATAACGCGGGTCAACGTTACTTGGATCATCACACCAGGTCAGCTGCTGTCGCGTGGCAAATTCAATGATTTCAGATTGAGAGTTCTGCAACAACGGACGTGCCAGATATCCGGGTCCGAACCTGCGAACTTCAGGCATTGAAGCAAGGCCATTGATACCGGCACCACGAAACAACTGCAGTAAAAGTGTTTCAGCCTGATCGTCAGCGTGGTGAGCGGTACAGAGATACTCACCGCTACCGAGCTTATTTTTCAACGCGCTGTAGCGAGCATCACGAGCGGCAGCTTCCGGACTTAAACCCGATTGCAGATCAACCTTAACCGTTACACGCTCAAAGCCAACACCCAGTGATTCACACAAGCCGGCACAGTGATCTCCCCACTCAACACTTTGCATCTGCAGACCGTGGTCTACATAGATCGCTCTTACCTTACAGAATTTTTGCGCTTCAAGTCCGGCAGCCAGACAGAGCAACACAACCGAATCAACACCACCGCTAAGTGCGATGAGCAATCTGACTTGCGGTGTATCTGTTGCGCCGTCGTCTGATACGCAACGCTTCGTTAAGCGCGCAATCGTTTCTGCAAAGCGCGCTTCAAGCGACAAGCTGTTATCAGGATTCTTTGAACTCACCGTAACTACGCAGTTTCTCACTGCGCTGTCGGATGAGATCATCAAACAACATCGGCGACAACTGACTCAGGTCTTCTACCAGAGCGGCTTCGAGTGATGCTGCCATTGCCTCACGATCACGATGAGCGCCACCGCGCGGCTCTTCGATAATGCGGTCTATCAGACCATGCTCAAGCAGACGTTCACTGGTGATACCCATGGCCTGCGCCGCTTCGGGAGCTTTATCAGCACTTTTCCACAAGATGGATGCGCATCCCTCAGGCGAGATAACACTGTAGGTGCTGTATTGGAGCATGTTGATGCGATCACCGATGCCTATAGCCAGAGCACCACCGGAGCCGCCCTCACCAATGACGGTACATATAACCGGTGTTCGCAAATCGGCCATGGTAATCAGATTACGCGCTATTGCTTCACTCTGACCTCGCTCCTCCGCACCGATACCCGGATACGCACCGGGCGTATCAATGAGTGTAATAAGCGGCAATTTGAATTTTTCAGCAAACTTCATAACACGAAGTGCTTTGCGATAACCTTCCGGTTTTGGCATGCCGAAGTTACGGTGCAGATTGCCTTTGGTATCACGGCCTTTCTGATGCCCGATAACCGCTACCGCCCTGCCACGCACCCTGCCAATACCGGCGATAATTGCCGGATCATCCGCAAATGCACGATCACCGTGCATCTCTTCAAATTCGGTAAAGATGAGATCAATATAGTCCTGCGTAAACGGCCGGCTCGGATGCCGGGCCACCTGCGATACCTGCCATGGATCAAGCTTTGAAAAGATTGATTCAGTGAGTTTGTCGCACTTGGTCTGAAGCTTGGTGATTTCCTCGGCTACGTCAACATCCACATCTTCAGTAGCACTGCTCAGCTCTTCAATTTTTGCTTGCAGATCAGCGATGGGCTGTTCAAAAGCCAGGTAACTGGGAGTCATTATTATCAGAATTCAGCGTTGATTACGGGTGATCACAACAAGCCAGACAGCTCATCTTGCAGACCAGTATTTTAGTACCATAGTATAACAAAACAACGCTCTGACGACGCGCACCACAAGCGACCTGCCGCCAAAGCCCCGCCATAGACCTCATTATTTATGAAATGGCTAGCTATCAAGCCGGTTTTCGAGTGGTTAATCGCTGTACACCAGATCAACGTCGCTGACCCCGGCTGTCCGATTAAGAGAGTCAAGCAACTGCGGTGACGGGCTGATATGCCAATTCTCCCCCAGGTGGATTCTGGCGCTCGCCTTGTCATTGGTGTAGTCGATCGCAACCGGCAGACGGCCGCCAGTACGGTGCGATGTCAGCGCTAACTGGATATCAGCCAGCGATTCATTATCACTGCCATCCCAGGTCACCAGCAGGAGTCTGGCAAAGCGCTCACGCGCATCCTCAATAGAGTAGATCTGTCTGGCCTTGATACTGAAACCACCGCTAAACGCATCAATACCGAGCCCGCCATCAATAACCACAATGCTGTCCTGCCTGAGCTTTTGACCCTCGGTCTCCAGTAAGTCACCCGTGATGACAACATCGACTTTGCCGGTACGATCATCAAGTGTGGCGGTCATGATCTTGCCGCCGCGGTTTGTCGCTCTGATGCGCAGATCAGTGACCATGCCCGCTACTACGGCATCGACAGTAACACGACTATTGCGCCCGCCCGCACTCGCCCCGGACAATCTGGCACACTGATCCACCAGTCGACCGGTGATCATCTTTGTAAGTTCCGGCAAATAAGAATCGATGGGATAACCCGATAAAAACAAACCGGTGGTTTTTCTTTCTGCGGTTAGTCGTTCAATTTCAGACCATGGCTCGGCGGCCACAAGCTCAATTGCAAGCTCCTGTGATTCTGTCATCTCACCAAACAGATCCACCTGACCACTTTGCTTGTCACGTGACTGCTGAGTAGCCGCGTTTAAGGCAAGTGCCAGATTCGACATTAATGTCGCACGACCTTGCCAGCGTTTTTGTTTGTCAGTGCCAGTCTGCGCAAGCTCTGCTAAAAGTGAATCCAGCGCACCGGCACGAATCAACGCTTCATAGACACTGCGATTAACATTGATATCAACGCAACGCTGACAAAGATCCATGAGGTTTTTAAACTCACCGTTGTTGGTACGCTCCTCAATGATGTTATCAATAACCGCTTCACCTACTCCCTTAATAGCCGCCAATCCGTAACGTACCGTT
This sequence comes from uncultured Granulosicoccaceae bacterium, assembly GCA_964550655.1. GTDB lineage: Bacteria > Pseudomonadota > Gammaproteobacteria > Granulosicoccales > Granulosicoccaceae. Next base: position 5,177 of record CAZKAQ010000048.1, on the reverse strand, counting down.
TTTGCATCCACCGGTGTGAAACCGGTTGCAGAGTGATTGATATCCGGGTGTAAAAGCTTGCAGCCATAAGACTGCAGATCTTCAACGGTACGAACAACTTTTTCTGTTACGTCCATGTCGGCAGTTAACAAGGCACTGTAGAATTCCGCCGGATAATGACACTTAAGCCATGCCGTCTGGTAGGACAAAACCGCATAGGCTACCGAGTGGGATTTATTAAAACCGTAGCCTGCAAATTTTTCCACCAGATCAAAGATGTTTTTTGACAGATGCTCCGAAATACCGTTTTTACTACAGCCCTCGGTAAATACGCTGCGCTGCTTGGCCATCTCTTCGGGCTTTTTCTTACCCATGGCGCGTCGCAGTACATCCGCACCACCGAGGGTATAACCGGCAAGCACCTGGCCAATCTGCATCACCTGTTCCTGATAGACAATAACGCCGTAGGTCGATTCGAGTATCGGTTTCAGGCTTTCGTGCTGATAGTCAGGATGCGGGTATGACACTGGCTCAACACCGTTCTTGCGGTTGATAAAGTCATCGAGCATGCCGGAGTTCATCGGACCCGGACGAAACAGCGCTACCAATGCGACAATTTCATCAAAGCAGTCGGGCTTTAACTTTGCGATCAGTTTTTTCATACCATCGGATTCAAGCTGAAATACACCGGTGGTGTTGGCATTCTGCAATAGCTCATAGGTAGGCTTATCGGAATAACTGAGTTTTTCGAGATCAAGCTGATTGTCTGCTGCGCGCTCTGTATTGATCATCTGTACGGTGTTTTCAATAATCGTCAGCGTGCGCAGACCAAGAAAATCAAACTTAACCAAACCCACGGCTTCAGCATCGTCTTTATCGAACTGGGTAACCAGGCTGCTGCCATCAGCTTCACAATAGAGCGGTGTGAAGTCTGTAAGTTTGGTCGGTGCAATTACAAGCCCGCCGGCATGCTTACCGGCATTGCGCGACAAACCTTCAAGCTGCAAGGCCATATTGATTACTGTGCGAGTTTCATCTTCGTTGTCGTAAGCACGCTTTAAATCTTCTGCGGTTTCAAGCGCGGTAGTTAACTTGATACCGATATCCATCGGCACCATCTTTGACAAACGATCACCGAAGCCATAAGGGTGACCCATCACACGCGCTACATCACGCACTACCGCTTTGGCTGCCATGGTGCCGTAGGTGATAATTTGGGATACGCGATCACTGCCATACTTTTCACCGACGTACTGAATCACCTTATCGCGCTTGTCCATGCAAAAGTCGATATCGAAATCCGGCATCGATACTCGCTCAGGATTCAAAAACCGTTCAAACAGCAAGTCATAGGCAAGTGGATCGAGGTCAGTAATACCCAGTGCGTAAGCCACCAGAGATCCGGCGCCGGATCCGCGCCCCGGACCCACCGGTACATCGTTGTTACGGCTCCACTCTATAAAGTCTGCAACAATAAGAAAGTAACCCGGAAACCCCATCTGGATAATAACGTCAAGCTCACGATTCAATCGTGCATCATAGGGCTTGCGTGTCTCTGCAAAATCCTCAGCGCTGGTGTCGTAGAGTCGTGCAAGGCGATCCTCCAGACCCTGCAGTGAAATAGATCGTAAATGTTCATTCTCGTCCATGCCGTCAGGTACCGGAAAATCCGGCAGGCGCGCATCACCTAGAGAGATTTCAAGATTACAGCGCATTGCAATCTGTACCGTGTTTTCAAGCGCCTGCGGTATATCTGCAAACAAGGTTTGCATTTCACTGGCCGATCTCAGGTACTGCTGTTCACTGTAAATACGAGGCCGTTTACTGTTGGTCACCTCGTAGCCTTGCTGAATACAGACTCTTATCTCATGCGCTTCAAAATCAGATTGCTCCAAAAAACGGACGTCGTTGGTCGCGACTACCGGGCAGGACAGCTTCGCCGCCAATGGTAGCGCCGCCTGAATATAGCGTTCTTCATCGGGTCGGCCGGTGCGCTGTAACTCTACATAGAACCGATCCGGAAACAGCGTCATAAAGCGCTTTAGTCTCTCGGTTGCAAGCTCGGTATTACCCGCCAGCAGTGCCTGGCCGATTTCTCCTGACCTGCCACCTGACAACGCAATAATGCCTGCGGTGTTGTCTTGCAGCCAATCAACATGAACTGATGCACCGTGATTATCCTGCCCATCCTGATAGCTGCGTGACACCAGCTTGCTCAGGTTCAAATACCCTTGCGTATCCTGCGCCAGTAGTACCATCGGTGTTGGCTGTTCTGCATCGGTGATTATACGCGCATCAACTCCGATCAAAGGCTTAATGCCGTTAGCCAGACAAGCGCGGTAGAACTTGACCAGTGCAAACATGTTGCTCTGATCAGTCAGCCCGACAGCGGGCATGTCCCCTGCTCTGACTGCCTGCGCCAAAGGCTTTATTCGTACAACACTATCAACCAGTGAAAACTCGGTGTGTACTCTTAAGTGTACAAAGTGAGTCATCAGAGTGAGTCTGCCAGCTGCAGATACTTTTTAACCGGCCCGAAAGAACGCCTGTGTTCATCCAGTACGCCATGTTTTTCAAGCGCTGCCAGATGTACTTTGGTCGGGTAACCTTTGTTACTGTCAAAGCCATAAACGGGATAGCGCTCATGCAACAGACGCATTGAGTGATCACGCGCTACCTTGGCAAGTATGGAAGCCGCCGAGATTTCCTGCACCAGCGCATCACCTTTTACAATAGCCTGGCAATTGCATTGAGTCACCGGACACCGATTGCCATCAATCATGCAATGATTCGGTACTACCGAGAGACCCTCGATTGCACGTGCCATCGCGAGCATTGATGCATGCAGTATGTTGAGGCGGTCAATTTCCTCTACATTGGCTTCTGCAATCGACCAGGCAACCGCTGACGCTTTTATTTCACAGGCCAGTTCCTCACGGCGCTCCTCGCTCAGCACTTTGGAGTCCGCCAGACCGGATATTTTACGCGCCGGATCAAGAATCACAGCCGATGCATATACGCTGCCCGCCAGAGGCCCGCGCCCCGCCTCATCAACACCCGCAACCAGATACCGTTCACCGGCGCCGGAATGGTTCAGAAAGAGCTGATCAAAAGATAATTGAGGCGAACGTATTTTACTTCGCATGTTCCCGGATAAGCCTGCGATAAATGGTGTTTGATAAGTAGTCTGGCTGGAACAAACACGCCCGACAAAGCGGCAAGGATATCCGCTCAAGCGCGCTATGATAAACCCATTTGAGGCCCCCGGAGATGACGATTTACACTATCCGATGTATTGTATCGCTAACACATGAGAGGACTTTCCATTGACCCCTGATCAACACGACGCACTGCTGGTAATCGACGTGCAGAACGACTTTTGTCCGGGCGGGGCACTCGCGGTCTCCGGCGGCGATCAGGTCGTCGACATCATTAACACTGTGGCGCAGAGCTTCCAAACCATCGTGCTCACCCAGGACTGGCATCCAGCAGGCCACGCCTCTTTTGCTTCACACCATAAGGCCGAACCGTTTTCCACAACCACCCTGCACTACGGTGAGCAAACGCTCTGGCCGGACCACTGTGTACAGGGAAGTGATGGTGCTGAATTTCATTCTCGACTGCACACAGATAACGCATCACTGATCATACGCAAAGGCATGCATCCGGGAATAGATTCCTACTCGGGATTTTTTGAGAACGATCAAACCACATCTACCGGACTCAGCGGTTACTTAAAGCAACTTGGCATCAAACGAGTATTTTGTGCAGGACTGGCGTTTGACTACTGCGTTCGTTTCACAGCGGAAGATGCAGTCAAAGAGAGTTTTGAAACCGTGGTTATTGAAGATGCCTGTCGTGCCATCAATATGGATGGCAGTGCAGATGCCGCCAGAGAATCGTTCTTAAAGGCCGGCGTCAGCCTGATTCAAAGCAGCGCTATAACTGCTACCTGATTAAGTATTTATTAATACAAAGTAACAGGCAAAAAGAGAGCCCGCACAAGGCGGGCCCGATTGGGGGTGAGATCTTTGCCGGGCACTAAGCGGTTCGGGTTTTTTATAACCCTCGCCTGAATGCACTAATAGCAAAGTACTGCTGATAAACCACATTACATGCCACTCCGACGGGGTAAATTATCCGCCACGCCAATAATGCGAATAAGGTCACAGCAAAAGTGTTAACAATTCCCACTTGAAAGCCTGAATCAGTGTCCATAAATAAATGGCGTAGACGAGATGCTGCCCTGCAGATCCGTTTGCAACTTTTATTAACATCCATATTGCTTCATAGGAGAATATGAACATGAACGCTATAGACTTTACACCTTTGTACCGCAGCACTGTAGGCTTTGACCGACTGGCAAACCTGCTTGATTCAGCACTACAGCATAATCACGGTAACGGCTATCCACCGTACAACATAGAAACCACGGAAGAGAACGAATACGCCATTACTGTTGCTGTCGCAGGCTTTTCAGAGTCTGAACTCGATATTCAAACAGAACGCGGCGTATTAACCATTCGCGGGGAGAAAGCCGCTTCTGAAAAAGAAGAACGTACGTATCTCTATCAGGGAATTGCCAACCGAACTTTTGAACGTAAATTTCAGCTCGCTGATCACGTCAAAGTAGTCGATGCGCAACTTGAAAACGGTATCTTGAAAATTGATCTGGTGAAGGAAGTCCCGGAAGCCATGAAACCTAAAAAGATATCCATAGGCTCCGGCTCTAAAACAATAGAGCACAAGGAGAACATAGCAGCTTAAGTCAGCATGACAGCGGTATGTAGTCTCGGGGGTGCTATGTAGCACCCCTTTTTAGTTGCACTCAACCGAACGCATCAGCTTGGTTAATCACCCCAATCCTTTCATGAATCGTAATTCGAAGTATTTAATAAAGCGTTCGCGATCTTCATCATCCACATTTTCATACTCAAACGTCACATGCATACAAGGCATTACCACTAAAACCAGCTCTCTCTTACGCTCTTCACCCAGCGTAATTTTCAGACTACCCGACGGCAGACTGCAATTTACTTCCAGGCCATTAATCTCATAAGGATTGTCGCCCATTGCTCGCGGCAGAAGCCGGAAAAAGTCCGCATGCGTGTATCCCATTTCTTTTTCTATTTTCATGGTTCATACCCACGAGTTGTCTGAAAACCGGATTCACATAAACGTCGTTCTTTAGCTAGCCC